>CAXUEM010000145.1:4970-5703 GCA_964249885.1 uncultured Hymenobacter sp.
GACCTTCGGCATTCCGCCCTTTCTCGACAACACGCTTAGCGAGCTGGGCACCGAGGTCAGGCTGCTGAGCGTCGAGAAAACCTATAATTCCGGCGAGCTGGACATTCGTACCAAGGGCGTGGGCGTGTTTCGGGTGCAGAAATTCTACCGCGAGGCGCCCGGCAAGCTCTACGCCGCCGGGCAGGTCGAGAGCGTGGCCAACGACGACGAGGCCGACGCGGATTTGCGCGCCATTATCACGGTCCAGGTGCGCCAGTTCTACGAGGCTCTGGGCCTGCGCAAGCTGCTGCTGGAGCTGGCCCCCGACTACAAAATCTACGATGTGGCCCACCACCTGGGCCTGAGCACCCAGCAGGAATACTCCCTGCTGGCCACCACCTCGGAGCTGGAGCGCCAGGAAATCGTGCGCGAACACCTCGAGCGCATCCTGCCCGTGGTGCTCGAAACCGAGCGCCTCAAGGAACGCTCCCGCCTCAACGGCCACTTCAAAAACCTGACGCCGCCCAACTTCTAAATCACAGATGGTGCAGATAGAGCCGCTGATAGCACAGATGATGTTCGGTTAGCGGACTCGTTCTGCTGAAAATGCTCCGCAGTCATCAACGCAGCTGTAGCAACAAAAAAGCCGCTTCAATGGAGCGGCTTTTTTGTTGCAAAATCATTCAGAACGAATTCGCTATCAGGCCGTCATCTGCGTCATCTCGACTCATCTGCACCATCTGCGATTTACTGC
>CAXUEM010000145.1:5713-7626 GCA_964249885.1 uncultured Hymenobacter sp.
GCTGCGAGCTGCGCCCCCCCTGCTGGCTCAGCATCTGCATCACCTGCAGCATGGCGCGGGGGTCGTAGCCAGCCGGCGCGGTGAATTTCACGGCCAAATCATCCGATTCCAGCTCATCCTCGCGGCCGAAGCGCAGGTTGACCACCTTGGCAATGGCCGCCGCAATAGCCGCTTTGGCGATGGAAGAGCCGGGGCTGTTGGGGTCGTAGGACGCAATGCTGGCCGCCCCGGCCAAGCCCTGGGTGAGGTTGGACTTGGCCACCTGCTCGGCCGAGTGCCGGCCCACCACGTGCCCGATTTCGTGGGCCAACACCCCGGCCAGCTCGGCCTCCGATTTCAGGTTTTTCAGAATGCCCTGGGTGATGAAAATCTGTCCGCCAGGCAGGGCAAAGGCGTTTATCGTCTGGTCGTCGGCCAGCAGGTGAAACTGGAATTTGTAGGGCGTGCGGGTATTGAGCTGATTGGCCTGCACCAGCCGCTGGCCTATTTCCTCCACCGCCGCGCGGGCGCGGGTGTCGGGGCTCAGCCCCCCGTACTGAGCAGCCATGCTGGGGGCAGCCTGCAGGCCCAGGGCAATTTCCTGGTCGGCACTCATATTAACGTGCTGGGTCTCGCCGGTCACTTCGTTTTTTGAGGTGTTGAAATAGTAGCCAAACAGGGAAACCGCGGCCATAATCAGGCCGATGATGACGCGAAGATTAAGACGCATGATACGGAGAAAGGAAGGAAAGAAATAGATGAGAAGCGCCGGCCGGGCCCGTTTCGGCGCCAGCCGGCGCTTTTCGCTCAGCCCGCTTTAACGGCTGCCTTTGCCTGGGGTTCCGCTTCCTGGTTGGCCCGCACCTTTCGCCGGAACCGGCCGCCACGCGGGCCCGGCCCGGCAGGCTTAGCGCGCAGCCAGGCCCTGGGTTTGGGCAAACACGAGCAGCGCCGTATCCATATTCAGCCACTTCGACTGGTACTTGGCCGCCGGCGGCCCGTGCAGGTACATGATGCTGTTGCCCTTGATGGCCTGGATAATGGCCTTAGTTTCGGCCACCGGCAGGGCCGGGCAGCCCTGGCTGCGCCCCAGGCGCCCGTTTTTCTTGATAAAGTCCTCGCACACGTAGTCGGCCCCGTGCACCACCACCGCCCGGTTGGCCGCGTTAGTGTTAAAGCCCGGGTCCAGACCAAAGAGCTTCAGCGACAGCCCGTGCTTGCCCTGGTAGGTGCTGGGGGCTGTGCGGTAGAAGCCCAGGCTGCTCTGGTACGAGCCGCCCAGGTTGGAAAACGCCACCGGCTCCACGTCGCCGGTGCCGCGGCCGTGGGCCACCAGCGTATGAAACAGCACCCGGCCCTGCTGCAGATTGACCACCCACAGGCGCTTGCGGTGGCTGGGCTGGGCAAAGTCGATGAGCGTGAGCACGGGCGAGGTTTTGCCGGCCGGGCGCCGGGCGGCTGCCTGCAGGTTGTAGTAGCCCACCAGCGCCTCCCGAAACACCGCCAGCGACAGCCCCTGCGCGCCCAGCCCGGCCCGCGCGTACAACTGCGCGGCATACTGCTCGAAGCTGGCCTGATAAAGCGCCCGGCGCGCCGGCGCCGGCAGCTGCGCAACCGCCTGCTGCCGGGCCGGGCTCTGGGCCAAGACTGGTGCCGTCGCCAGCACGCAGCCCAGCAAAACCGCGGCGGCCAGCGGCGCTGGCCCCGGCCGGCCGACTGCGCCTAGCCCCATCCACAAACGATATAGCAACTTGTTCATAATTAGCTTGGAATAATCAACAGTCCGTTGAGAAGCGTGGCCGCTCTTCGCCTGCCCGCGGCGGCCTGCGGTTCGGAAGCGGCCTACGCCAATTTTGAGCCGTAGTTTCGCGGCCCGACGCTCTTTTCGAGCGGGCCGGTGGGCGGGGCTTGCTCGGGGCGTCGCCGGCCGCTTG
>CAXUEM010000146.1:0-4602 GCA_964249885.1 uncultured Hymenobacter sp.
TTGCGGGCCTGGGCTTCGTCGCGCAAGACCTTATCCAGCAGCTTGCGCAGGCGGGGCAGCTGCTCGGCGGGCGCGGCCGGCGGGGCGGCCGCCAGGGCGGCCAGCAGGGGGTAGTAACGGTCGGGCATGAGTCCAGTACAAGCGGGGCCGGTGAGGCCGGAGAAGCCTTAAAGATAGCGGCGGGCCGCGCAAGGTGAGCGCCGCCCGCGCCACCCGCCTGCCAAAGGCGCCCCGGAAATCTGCGGCTTGGCGGCAAACGACCTTTTCGGGCCGGCTTCGTAAGCAGCCGCAGCTCCCTGCCACTCCCCGACTATGCGCTTTTTTCTCCGTTCAGCCTCCCTGTTTTCATCAACCCGTGCCGGCGTGCTTGGGCTTTTCCTGCTGCTAACCGGCTTTTCGGTCCGGGCCCAGGCGCCCGAAGTGGCCATGCCGCCCACTGACCAGCCCGCTCCTGCTGCCGCCCCCGACCCGCTGCCGCGCCTGCTGGCCGAGCGCGAAAATCTCATTAATCAATACCGCGAGGCCGAGCAGCAGCGCAACAGCCTGTTCGGCAATAATCCGTCGAAGAAAGATTTAGAGGAAGTCGTGGCGGCCCTGCGCGGCATCGTAGCCAAGGACGACCAGATAGTGCCCGCCGTGAAAGCCAGCGCCAGCGCTGCCGCCGCTCGCTTGGCCGCCGCCAATGCCCAGCTGGCCAGCGTCAACCGCCAGCTCACGGCCGCCAACGCCGGCCTGCAAAACCTCAACCTCGGCGACCGCAGCGCCGCCTCCGACCGCCTCGCCGAGCTGCAAAACCAGGTGCTCAACCTGGAACAGAAAACCAAGAACCAGGCCGCCCGCCAGCGCGACTTACTGGCTGAGGTTCAGGAAGCGCAGGCCTCGCGCCGCACCCGCGACCTGCTTATCACGGTGCTGGTGCTGGCCTGCGGCGCGCTGGGCTGGCTGCTCTACCGCCGCAGCTGAGATTTAAGCCAGAGGAACTTGCAAAGTCAGATTTATTCGTACCTTTTCGGCCGAAACCCACAATTCTTTTTCCCATGGCTCGTATTATCGGCACCGTAGAATTTTTTAAAGACGACAAAGGCTTTGGCTTCATCCGCCCCGACAACGGCGGCAATGACGTGTTCGTCCACCACTCCAGCATCCAGATGGACGGCTTCAAGACCCTGAAAAAAGGTGACCGCGTGGAGTTCGAAATCGAAAACGACCCCAAAGGCGCCCGCGCCGCCGACGTGCGCAAAGCCGCCGAGTAGGTCGGAGCGCCAGCTACCCCCTGCTGGCCCCTTAGAAATACCCCGAAGTATCAGACGGAGTTTGCAGGCGCGTTGCGTTGGCAAGGTCAGGCTGAGGCTTCGGGGTATTTCTTTGCTCTAGACTAAGTTATTAGAAGAATGAAATAATTTGAAATAATGGAGGCAAACCCTTTCTCAATAACCTTGCTGGAAGAGGCAGGCGAATCGTCTGATAAAGTATATCAGGTTATGGCAAAATTTGACCTGCCTGAATTGCAGCCTTACAAGGACCTTCTTGAAAAGTATAATAAAGCTGAATTCCCTTATTTCGACGGCAACCTGGTTGAATCAGTTGCTTTGATAATTAAGGAGCGTGCTTCACAGCTTCTCGACTACCTGGACTTTGATGAGGAAGGCGATTGGCTCGACATACATGCGGAAGGTGCTGACACAGTGAGGAGTTTTATACAACTTATTTGTCCTGTGTATCAAGATTTAGAACTTTTAGAACAGTATATGATGCGGGCCAGCGGTAGTGGAAATCGTTAGATATATGGCCTATAATGCCAAATTCAGCCACCATTTTGCCTTTTTCGTTGTTAAGGCCTGAATCTAATTTTCCCTGTTTCTTTTGGCTGACAACCCTACTCCGGCCCCCGCGGCCGAACCCGAAATCACGCTGCGCGACCCCTACGCTCTGGAAAAAGAGCTGCGCCGCACCCAAAGCTTGCTGGAGCTTGAGCAGAAAGAAGACTTAGAGCAGTTCAAGCTCAAGAACGCCAAGGCCAGCATTGCCGAGCGCCAGCACCGGGGCCTGACCTGGTACCCGGTCAAAATTCTGAAGGAAGACGTGGGCTTCGGCGGCAAAATCGTGCTTGAGATTGAGCGGCCCGCCGCCCAGGCCACCCAGCTGCACCTGTTTCAGGTGGGCAAGAATGCGGCTTTGTTCGGCAACATTGCGGGCCGTGGCGGCACCGACCGGCCCACGCTCTCGGGCGTGATTACGGCCGTGCGCCGCAACAAGCTGCTGCTGAGCACGAACAAAGAGGACCTGCCCGACTGGGTGCACGAGGGCGGCAAGCTCGGCATCGACCTCACGTTTGACGAGGTCAGCTACCGCGAGATGGACTACGCCCTGGGCAAGGTGCTGGGCGCCTACGGCACCCGCCTAGCCGAGCTGCGCGACACCCTGCTGGGGGCCCGCGAGGCGAAGTTTAGGCCCGAAAAGCCGGATGATTTATTCTATCCCAGCCCGCTGAACCCCTCGCAGCTGGCCGCCGTGCGCCACGTGCTGGCCGCTCAGGATGTGGCCATTATCCACGGCCCGCCCGGCACCGGCAAAACCACCACCCTGGTGCAGGCCATTCTGGA
The DNA here is from genome assembly GCA_964249885.1 of uncultured Hymenobacter sp. Lineage (GTDB taxonomy): Bacteria > Bacteroidota > Bacteroidia > Cytophagales > Hymenobacteraceae > Hymenobacter. Next base: position 2,604 of record CAXUEM010000146.1, read on the forward strand.
AACCATCCGGCGCGAGCGGCGGGTGCTGGTGTGCGCGCCGAGCAACACGGCCGTGGATTTGCTCACCGAAAAACTGGCCGAGCGCGGCGTCAACGTCATTCGCATGGGCAACCCCAGCCGGGTGTCGGATTTGCTCCTGGAGCACACGCTCGACGCGCAGGTAATGGCGCACAAGAACTACAACGAGCTGCGCTCCATGCGCCAGACCGCCGAGCAGTACCGCGAGGAGGCCGGCAAGCAAACCCGGCAGTTTGGCTGGGAAGAGCGCGAACACCGCCGCCACCTCAAAGACCAGGCCCGCCAGCTTTTTGCCGAAGCCGACCAGCTAGAGCGCTACATCACCGAGGACTTGCTCGAGCAGGTGCAGGTCATTACCTGCACGCTGGTGGGCGCCTCCAACCGCGCTATCCGGCACCTGACTTACGAGACGGTGTTCATCGACGAGGCGGCCCAGGCCCTGGAGCCGGGCTGCTGGATTCCGATTGCCAAGGCGGGCCGCGTGGTGCTGGCCGGTGACCACCAGCAGCTGCCGCCCACCGTGAAAAGCGAGCAGGCCGCCCGCGAGGGCTTGCGCGAAACCTTGTTTGAGAAGTGCATCAAGCGCCAGCCGGCCACGGCCCGCATGCTGACGGTGCAGTACCGCATGCACGAGCAGATTATGCAGTTCAGCTCCGAGCAGTTCTACGACGGCCAGCTCTCGGCCCACGATACCGTGGCGCACGCCGACCTGCCGGCCTACGACCTGCGCTTCGCCCCCGACTTGCCGGTGGAGTTTCTGGATACGGCCGGCTTTGGCTTTCAGGAAATTACCATCGCTGAAAGCCGCTCCACGGCCAACCCCGAGGAAGCCGACCTGCTGCTGCGCCGCCTGGCCCAGCTGCTGGAAACCTACGACCCCGCCGACCACGAAACCGACTTGCTCACCATCGGCGTCATCGCACCCTACCGCGCCCAGATTAACTACCTCAAGGACGCGGTGGAGGAAAACGACGAGCTGGCCGGCCTCCTGCAGCACCGCATGCTGAGCGTGGGCACCGTGGACTCGTTTCAGGGCCAGGAGCGCGACATCATCGCCATTTCGCTCACCCGCTCCAACGCCCAGCGCGAAATCGGCTTTCTCTCCGACATCCGCCGCATGAACGTGGGCATGACCCGCGCCCGCAAGAAGCTGCTGCTGGTTGGCGACTCCTCCACGCTGGGCGCCCACCCCTTCTACAAGGCCTTTCTGGACTACGTGGAGCGCATCGGCGGCTACCGGACCGCGTGGGAGCTGGAGGGCAGCTAAGTTGAAAAAGAGGAGATTTTAACCCTGAGCTTCTCTTGGCGCGCCGTTACTTTGTGACCTCACACCCCTCAACCCCCACCTTGCCATGACTATTTCCGACCAAAAAGTCGTTTCCATCACCTACGACCTGAGCGTAACCGACGAAAACCAGCAGAAAGTGCTGGTCGAGCGGGCCGAAGCCGAGGAGCCGATGGTATTTCTGTTCGGCCACAGCGGCCTGCCCGAAGAGTTTGAAAATCAGCTGCAGGGCAAAAACACCGGCGACGCGTTCAGCTTTTCGCTCACGCCCGAGCAGGCCTACGGCGAATACGACGAGCAGGCGCTGGTCGAGGTGCCCAAGCAGGTATTTGAAATCGACGGCCAGCTCGACGCGCAAATGCTGGAGCCCGGCAACTTCCTGCCCATGGCCGACAACGAGGGCAATCATCTGCAGGCCAAGGTGGTAGAAGTGCGCGACGAGGCCGTGCTCATGGACTTCAACCACCCGCTGGCCGGCATGGTGATGCACTTCGACGGCCGCATCCAGGACGTGCGCGAGGCCACTGCCGACGAGCTGGCCCACGGCCACGCCCACGGCGCCGGCGGCCACCAGCACTAGGTAAAGAAAGCAATTTAGAAGAACGTCCTGCTGAACAAAGCGAAGCATCTCGCTCGCGGACTAAATCAAACGGTCAAACGATTTGATTGCTTCCCCGAGCGAGATGCTTCGCTGCG
>CAXUEM010000146.1:4612-7605 GCA_964249885.1 uncultured Hymenobacter sp.
ACAACCGGCCAAACCCTTGTTTGGGGCCCCCGCGGCTTTTGGGTGGTTTTTTTTCAGCAGGACGTTCTGTTTGTTTGCTGCTTGATTTCAATTGCTCACTGACGTCCCGCTGCAACTCCGGGAAAAACTGCCGGAAATCGGCCTCATAAGCAGCATAATTTCGCTCAAGCTCCTCCACGGCCGTTTCCATGCCGGAGCCGGCCGTGGCCCGGCGGCTCAGGCCGCCCAGGGCGCGGGCAATGCCTTCGGTTTCGGCGTAGTGCAGCAGCCAGTTGTGCTGCACCAGGTAGGGCAGAAAGTGCTGCACACGAGCCGGAAACTCAGTTTGCCGGCTTTCCAGCAGGGGGTACAGGCGCCGAGTGAAGTCCGGCAGGCTCTCGGCCGAGAACTCAGTGAAGCAGCGGGCCAGGAAATGGTCGAAAAACATATCCGAAATCACGCCGGCATACTTGCCGTAGCCAGCCGCGCGCAGGCGCGCTGTGGACTGCCGCACCACCGGGTGGGCATCGGTGAACGTGTCGATGGCGCGGTGCAGGCGAATGCCGGCCTGCACGCCGGCGGGGTAGCGCTCCAGCTGCCGGCCGGGCACGGAGTCGGCAATGAAGTTGCCCACTACGAGGTCGGCGTAGCCGGGCGCGGCCGGGTCGGGGCCGGAAAGAAACAGGTGAGCGAGGAAATTCATCGGGGCTTTACCCGCAAACGCGGCCGGAAGGATAAGCCCGCCAAGGGCCAGGCGGAAACAAGTAGCCCGCGCGGACCGTAAAGCCAGCTCATTCTCGTCTTTATTTCTTCCAAACACCCCCTATCATGGCCGATAAAGTTGCCGTAAGCCACGACGTAAGCAAGCTCGTCGAGAAAATCAAGGACATCAAGATTGCCATGATGACGACCATCGAAAATGGCAATGAGTTGCACTCGCGGCCCATGTACACCAACACGCCCGAAGACGACGGCACGCTCTGGTTTTTCACCGAGCAGGACTCGTCGAAAGTACAGGAAGTGCAGCAGGACCGCCACATCAATCTGGGCTACTCCAAGCCCGAAGACAACCTCTACGTGGCCATCACGGGCACCGCGAAGGTGGTCACGGACCGCGCCAAAATCAAGGAGCTGTGGAGCGAGGGCCTGCGCGGCTGGTTCCCGAAAGGCTCCGACGACCCCAACATTGCCCTGCTGAAAGTCACCATCGACCGCGGCGAGTTCTGGGACACGCCCAACTCGACGCTGTTGCGCGCCTACGCCTACGCCAAGGCCGTGGTGACCGGCGAGCGGGACCAGCCCAGCCCCGACCGGCAGTCGGTCGTAATTCCGAAGTAGTTTTTAGCTTCGTTTAAGCAAAAGGCCGGGAGCAATTCCGGCCTTTTTTGTTTGCGACTACCCAGGCGCGACTTGGCGCAACTTTTGGCAGCAAAGCGTTGACTAAACCAGGCAGGACTTGATAACCACCCTTCACATCTTCACCCTCCGGCCCGGCAACCGGCGCTGGGGCCTGGCCCAGATGGGCACCTCGCCGCCCCGGTTGCGGCGGGTGCCGGGCCTGCGCTTTTTCAAGCTGCTGGGCAGCGGCGGCACCGATGGCTTCGGCCTGAACCCGAACTGGGACCGGTATGCCCTGCTGGCCACCTGGGACGCGGCCGAAGCGGCCGCCGCCTTCGAAGCCGGCGCGCTCTGGGCCGAGTACGGGCGCCGCAGCCAGGAGCAGCTGCGTCTGGAGCTGGCGCCCATCAAGGCCCACGGCCTCTGGGACGGGCAGAATCCGTGGGGCGAGGCTACTGCGGCGCGGCCAGCAGGGGGTAGCGGCGCAGTAGCGGCCCTACCCCCTGCTGGGGGCCCGGTGGCGGTGCTCACCCGCGCCTCTATTCACCTGCGCAAGGCCCGGCGGTTCTGGAGCTACGCCGGGCCCGGCGCGGCTCCGCTGCGGGCGCTGGCCGAGGCGCCGGGCATGCGGCTGGCCATTGGCCTGGGCGAGTTGCCGGTGGTGCGGCAGGCCACGTTTTCGGTCTGGGACTCTGAGCAGGCCGTGCAGGACTACGCCTACCGCGACCAGCGGCACCGCCAGGTCATTCAGCTCACCCGCGCCGAAAACTGGTACGCCGAGGAGCTGTTCGCTCGCTTCCGCATCCTCGGCAGCCGCGGCACCCTGGATGGCGCCTCGTTTGACATGTAGCGTGTAGCAAATGGTAGTTGCTACACGCTACATGAAAAATCAGTCGTGCCAGACCCTTTCCGGCACGGGCTCCTGGTCGGCGTGCAGCTGCTGATGTAGCCAGGCGGCCACTTCGGGCAACTGGGCGCGGCGGGCCCGCAGCTTCGGCATGAGCTGGGCCCGCATGGCGGCCTGCACCTCGGGCGGTCCGGCGCGCAGGGCCTGCGCAATAGCGGAGTCAGTGAGTTGCTGCTGCAGGTAGCGGGCTTCGGCCGGAAAATCCTGCTCGGGCAGGCCGCGCAAGAGCCACAGGTCCAGGGCGCGGGCGCTGCGGCGTAGGCCCTGCACCCCGGCGGCGCTAAGCTGCAAGCCAAAGCTCTGGTACTTAGGCCGCAGTTGCGCAATCAGGCCCGGGTACAGGCCATCGTCGAGCTGAAAAAACGCCTGGTCCCGGTCGCGCGGCACGGGCCGGTACTCGGTTTGGGTAGAGTCCAGCGGGTGGCGGAAGGTGGCCCAGCGCCACTGGTCAGGGCGGCGGCTCCAGTCGCCGAGCCACAGGTCCAGCAGGCGGGCGCGCAGAAAAGCGCGGGCCGGGGCCGCGCTGGGCGGCCGGTGGCCCAGGGCCTGGCGCATCTGCAGCGAGCTGACGAGCCGGGGCGAAAAGCCCAGGCTGGGCGCGTGGCGCTGGTCGCCGTCGGGGCGCTCCTCGAGCAAATACAGGGCGTTGGCGTAAGCCGGCCGGTACGGCCCCAGCCCGGCGTCATTGCCCACGTACACCAGCTGCGGATTGGTGTGCAGCACGCCGGCCGCCGCGGCCAGCTGGGCCGCCGGATAGGCACCGTACGGG
>CAXUEM010000147.1:0-7589 GCA_964249885.1 uncultured Hymenobacter sp.
TACTAGGTCAGAGTCGTCCTCGTAGGTTTCGCGGGCCGGCAGGTCCTGGTTGGCGCGGTCGTCGCGGCCTTCGTCCTGGGAGCGCATGTTGTCCTGGGGCGGGCTCATGTTGTCGGCAGTTTCGTTCACGCCCAGGGCGGTTTCGCCGCCGGCCGTGTCGGAGCCGTAGCCTTCCTTGCCCTCGCGGTTGCCGAAGCCGCCGCGGGCGGCCTCGTTCTTGGGCGGGTCGGCGTTGGGAATGCGGTGGCCGGCTTCCATTTCTTCGTTCGTCGTGTCGTCGTTGATGACGCGGATGGGGCGGTCGTTAGGGTCGATGGCCATAAAAGTCGGCGCGGTAAAGCAGGTGATGGTTGATACGGGGGTTTACTTGGCTTTCGGGGTTTAGGTTTACCGGCCGCTTTGTTCTTCGCTGACCGTGCACCCTTCCCGAATATGTGGCTCGAAACCGACAACGCCCTCTGCCGCAGCTTTCAGTTCGCTGATTTCAAAGCGGCCTGGGCTTTTCTGAACGCCGTGGCGGCCGAAGCCGAGCGCCTCGACCACCATCCCTGGCTCAGCAATGAGTACGGCCGGGTCGAGTTTCGCCTGCGCACCCACGACCGCGGCAACACAGTCACAAAGCGCGACCACCGGCTGGCCGCCGCGATTGATGCCGTGTACGCGGCGCAGGGCGGGCAGCTTCCGGCTTAGCCGTGGCCGGGGGGTGAGGGCAGCCAGCAGGGGTCGGCGGCCTACCTTTGCAGCATGCCCGCGCCGCCCGCTCTCACCCTCGTACCCACGCCCATCGGCAACCTCGACGACATCACCCTGCGGGCCATCAAAGTCCTGGGCGAAGTCGATACGGTGCTTTGCGAGGATACCCGCACCAGCGGCCGGCTCCTGCAGCATCTGGGGCTGAAAAAGCCGCTGCTCTCCTACCACCTGCACAACGAGCACCAGCAGGTAGCCCGCCTGCTCGACCGCCTGGAAAAAGGTGAGCGCATGGCCCTGGTCTCCGACGCCGGCACGCCCGGCATCTCCGACCCGGGGTTTCTTTTGGTGCGCGAGTGCCTGGCGCGCGGGCTGGCCGTGGAGTGCCTGCCGGGCGCGACGGCGTTTGTACCAGCCCTGCTCAAGTCGGGCTTTGGCGCTGAGCGGTTTTGCTTCGAGGGATTTTTGCCGGTGAAGAAAGGCCGGCAGACCCGGCTGGCCGAGCTGGCGGCCGAAACCCGCACCCTGATTTTTTACGAATCGCCGCACCGCATCGTCAAAACCCTGAGCCAGCTGGCCGAGGTGTTCGGGCCCGGGCGCCCGGCTTCGGTCAGCCGGGAGCTGACCAAGCTGTTTGAGGAAACGGTGAACGGCCCACTGGCCGAGTTGGCGGCCAACTTTGCGGCGCGGCCCGCCATCAAGGGCGAAATAGTGCTGGTGGTGGCAGGCGCCGCCGCGCCCGCCCGCGAAGGCCGCGCCCGCCGCGACGAGCGCCGCGGGGCCGACGACAACGATGATACCGACGAATCTGAATCCGACGAAGACCTTGACGCCGACGACTAACTTTTTTTCCCGCCCCTGGGTGCTGGCCGTGCTGGGCGCGGTGCTGCTCTGGGCCGGCTGGCCGGTGAACCCGGCGCCGCTGCCGCTGCTCTTGTTTGTGGGCTTCGTGCCGTATCTGGTCATGGAGCGCCGCCTGACCCTGAAAGGCGCCTCGCGCCGCCGGGTGTTCGGGCACACGTATTTGTTTCTGGTACTTTGGAATGCGCTGACTACCTGGTGGGTAAGCTACAGCACGCTGGGCGGCGGCATTGCGGCGGTGGTGCTCAATGCCCTGCTCATGTGCCTGCCTCTGCTGGCTTTCCGGCGCACCAAAGAGCGGCTGGGCGCCCGCTGGGGCTACCTGACTTTGCCCATCTACTGGATTGCCTTCGAGCAGCTGCACCTGCGCTGGGACCTGACCTGGCCCTGGCTGACCCTGGGCAATGGCTTCGCGGCCGTGCCCGGCTGGGTGCAGTGGTACGAGTACACCGGCTTTCTGGGCGGCAGCCTGTGGATTTGGGCCGTGAACCTGCTCTTGTTTTTTGCAATTAAAAATTATGAATTAAAGATTAAAAATGATTCAACCAGCTCGTTGAGTAGTGCTGAAGACAGCAGCAAAACCGGGAGGCAGGAGCCATTTTTAATTTTTAATTTTCAATTTTTAATTACCGGATTAGCGGTGCTTTTGCCGCTTGGCCTCTCCTACCTCATTGGCCACAACTACCAGGAAAAAGGCCCTACAGCCGAAGTGCTGGTCATTCAGCCCAACGTGGACCCGTTTGAGGAAAAGTTCGAGGAGGGTGCCCGTTACATCTCGCCGGAGCAGCAGGTGGCGCGCCTACTCACGCGCACCGAGCAGAATCTGACGCCCCAAACCCGGCTCGTGCTTTGGCCCGAAACCTGCCTGCCCGACCCGCGCTGGGAAAACACCTTCGACCAGGACCCGCGCAACCAGCCGCTGCGGGCCTTGCTGCTGCGCCACCCGGGCCTGAGCTTGCTCACCGGCGTCACCAGCCTCGCTAGCTACCCCAGCGAGGAAGCGGCCAGCGCTACGGCCCGCTACCGCGACGATTTGGGCTACTACGACGTGTTCAATGCGGGCGCCTTTCTGGCCGACGCCACCGCCCCGACGCAGTTCTACCACAAGTCGCGGCTGGTGCCGGGCGTGGAGAAAATTCCGCCCCTGCTGACCTCGGTCATCAAGCACATCGACCTCGGCGGCACGGTGGGCTCCTACGGCTCGCAGGAGGCGCGCACGGTGTTTCCGGCGCTGCCGGCGGCCCCGGCGCTGCGCCTGTCGCCCATTATCTGCTACGAGTCGGTTTACGGCGACTTTGTGAGTGAGTACGTCCGCAACGGCGCTACCCTGCTGGGCATCATCACGAACGACGGCTGGTGGAGCGACTCGCCTGGCTACCGCCAGCACCTGCTCTACGGCGCGCTGCGCGCCATCGAAACCCGCCGCGACATTGCCCGCTCGGCCAACACCGGCATCTCGGGCTTCATCAATCAGAAAGGCGAAATCACGCAGCGCACCGGCTGGTGGGTGGGCGCGGCCAGCCGGGGGGTCGTGCATCTGAATGATGAGCTGACCTTCTATGTGCGCCACGGCGAGCTGATTGGGCGCGGCGCGCAGGTGCTGGCGGTTTTGCTGCTGGCGCTAACCATTTTCAAAATTCGCCTTAACCGCTAATATGGACTACGCCCAACTCTCCCTCCGCCTGGCCACGCTCTGCCGCCACACCGGCGAGTTCATCCGCCAGGAAGCCCAGAACTTTGACCGCCGCCGGGTGGAAGTCAAAGGCCTGCACGATTTGGTGAGCTACGTCGACCAGGAAACCGAGCGCCGCCTGGTGCTGGGCCTGCGCGAGTTGCTGCCCGAGGCCGGCTTCATCACGGAGGAAGGCACCGCCGGCCCCGACGCGGCCCATACCGAGTTTACCTGGATAATCGACCCGCTCGACGGCACCACCAACTTCGTGCACGGCCTGCCCTGCTACTCCATCAGCGTGGCTTTGCTGCACCACCAGGAGTTGGTGGCGGGCGTGGTGTACGAGGTCAACCAAGACGAGTGCTTCCGGGCGGCAGCGGGCGCGGGCGCCTTTTGCAACGAGAAGCCCATCCGCGTGAGCGAGGCCGCCGAACTGGGCCAGAGCCTGGTCGCCACCGGCTTTCCCTACCACAATTTCGACCAGCTCGACCAGTACCTGGCCCTGCTGGGGGCCTTTATGCGCCAGACCCACGGCGTGCGCCGCGTGGGCTCGGCGGCCGTGGATTTGGCCTGGGTGGCCGCCGGCCGCTTCGAAAGTTTTTTCGAGTTCAACCTGAACTCCTACGACGTGGCGGCCGGCATTCTGCTGGTGCGCGAGGCCGGCGGGCAGGTCACGCAGTGGCTGGAGCAGGGCGACCCGCTGTTTGGCCGTGAGGTGCTGGCCAGCAACGGCGCCGTGCACGCGGCCATACAGGAGGTGATTCGGGAGTTTTGGCGCTAAGCAAACAAGGCCAAACCACCAGCCAGCAGGGGGTCCTGGCTTCAGCCGCTCAGCCGCCAGGCCGCTACCCCCTGCTGGCCGGACCTGACCGCGCAACTTTCCAACCCTGCCTGTAGTTTTACCCGCGCTATGCTGCTCGCCCTCACCGCCGTCGAATTTCAGTACATTATTATCGCTGCGCTGTTTGCGGCGGCGGCACTGTACGTAGGGCGCATTTTCTACCGCGCCTTTTTCGCGAAAAGCGCAGCCGGCTGCGCCAAGGGCTGCGGCGGCGCCTGCGGCGCGGGTCTCGATGTAGACCAGTTGCAGCGCACCATTGAGGCCCGAAGCAAGGCCCTGAACTGACCGGGCTGAATTTCTACCAGCTTATAGCTCGACTCTAAAATAACCCGCCTCCGGCCCGGCTGCGTATAGCCGACCGGAGGCGCTGGCTTTTCTGCCCGCGCCGCTCTCCTACCAAACCACCTTTTCAACTTCCCCGCGCCATGCAGGACAAAGAACAAGAACGCGCCCTTACCAACGTCGAAGCCAAGCTCACGGCCGACGGCTTTACCGAAGACTTCCGCGTGAGCAATGGCCGTCTCGTGGCGTTCAGCGACGACAAGCGCACCTACGGCGCCGAAGACATCACCATCGTGGACTTCTACCGCTTCGAGGGCGAAAGCAACCCCGACGACATGTCCATCCTCTACGCCCTGCAAACCGCCGATGGCCTGAAGGGTACCATTTCGACCCCCTACGGCGTGTACGCCGACGAAGCCGTGGACGAGTTTCTCAAGCAAGTGCAGGACCTGGGCAAAAACCTGGACAAAGCCCACAAATAGAGGCAATTAACAATGAGTAATGAACAATGAGCAATGTCGTTCCTGCATCAGAACGACATTGCTCATTGTTCATTACTCATTGTTAATTGCCCTAATCACCCCCACACCTTGGTGCCCTCGGAGCAGTTGCGGCACATTTCTATCTGGTCGCGGCCTTTGAGCAGGCTGGCGCGGAAGCCGCGGTACTTCTGTCCCTGCCAGAGACCGGCGAAGGTTTGGGTTTTGAGGTCGCCGAGGCGGTACTCGGCGTCTTTATCAAAGCAGCAGGGCACCACGAGGCCATCCCAGGTCACGACACAGGAGTGCCACATTTTCCAGCAGTGGCTGAGCAGGCGGTTTTTCAGGCGCCAGGAGCCGTCGCCCTGGTTTTCGTAGCGCGAGTAGTAGTCGATGGTTGGAATCAGCGGCGAGCCGTGCTGGTGGTCGTAAATCTGGGCCGTCTTGAACCACACGTCATCCACGCCCAGGGCCTCGGCCAGCTGGCGGGCGTCCGCTATCTGGTGCTCGTTGGGGCGCACCACCAGAAACTGAAAGATGATGCGCGGCGTGCTGGAATTCAGCTCCCGGCGCCACTTCACCACGTTGCGGGTGCCTTCGAGCACCTTTTCCAGCTTGCCGCCGATGCGGTACTGCTGGTATACTTCCTGGGTGGTGCCGTCGAGGGAAATAATAAGCCGGTCGAGCCCGCTTTCTACGGTGCGGCGGGCGTTTTGCTCGCTCAGGTAGTGGGCGTTGGTGCTCGTGGCGGTGTACAGGCCCTTGTCGGAAGCGTACTTCACCAAATCCAGAAACTCCGGGTGCAGGTAGGGCTCGCCCTGAAAGTAAAAAATCAGGTACCAGAGCCGGCTGGCCACCTCATCGATGGTGCGGCGGAACAGCTCGGCCGGCAGCATGCCGGTGGGGCGCGTGAAGGAGCGCAGGCCGCTGGGGCACTCCGGGCAGCGCAGGTTGCAGCTGGTGGTGGGCTCGAAGGCCAGGGCCATGGGCAGGCCGGCGTGGTGGGCGCGGCCGGTGAGCTTGCTCAGAATGTAGGAGCCCGTTACCTGCACCGCGTTCAGGATGCGCAGCGGGGTAGCCTTGCGCAAGAGGCTGAAGGTGTCGCGGAGGGTGGCGGTCATGTAGTAAAATTACGGCCCGCAGCCTGAACGGTGGCTGCGCCCGACGGCACCGGGCAGTGACCGCCGCGCCAGCAGGGGGTTGCCCTGCCGTTTCTCTCAGGCCTGGCCCCCCCTGCTGGCGCGGCCGCACTAAAAACCATTGCCCCGAACCGGAGCGGCACAAGAGCCAGCTTCCGATTCGGGGCAGCAGTTGCCTAACTATCAGCTGTTAGGCTTATTTCATCACGCTCAGTGCGCTCATGTAGGTGCTGGCCTTGCCGAAGGACTGGTTTATTTCCTCGATAGCGGCGCGGCTGCTCAAGCGCTTGGGCTTGGTGTTGAGGAAGGTGCCGTCTTCGCCCAGCAGGTAGTAGGTGGGCACTTCCTGCACCGAGTACACCTTGGCCAGGGCCGAGCGCAGGCCGCCGGTGGCGCGCACGTGCACGCCGGGCAGCTTTTTCACCGTCACCAGCTGCCGCCAGGCCTGCTCGTTCTCATCCAGGGCCACGTTGACAAACACGATGTTCTTGCCCTCGAAGCGGCGAATCAGGTCCTGGGCGTAGGCTAGGTCGCGCAGGCAGAGGCCGTTGGTGGTTTTCCAGAAGTTGAGGTAAACCAGCTTGCCCTCGAAGTCCTTGAGGTTGACCGAGTCGCCGACGGCCGTGGGCAGGCGGAAAGCCGGCGCGGGCGCCCCGATGGCGAAGTTGCGGTGCTTGTTGAAATCAGCCTGCAGGGTGGTGGTGTACTGCTTTTTAGGGTCGGCGTTGGCTTTGAAGTCGGCCAGCATGGCCTCCGACTGCTTGACGTGGCCGAAGCGGAACGACTCCTGCAGCAGGCGGCCCAGGATGATGGCGCGGGTAGGACCGGTGAGCTGCTTGGAGGCCAGGGCGTAGCAGGCGGGGTAGAAGTCGGGGTCGGTGCGCTTGTGGTTGGCCGCGATGGTGGCGTAGTGCACGTAGTTCAGCAAGAACTCCTGATACAGCTCGCTCTGGAAGCCCTCGGGCCGGTTGAGCAGGGCCGGGTCATTCAGGAAATCGTAGTAGTTGGCCGACATTTTCAGCCGGCCCTCGGTGTTGACTACCTGCTCGCGCAGGTCCTGGAAGGTGAGCTTGTCGTTGGCGTAGGCATAAATGACCTCGGCCTTGGCGTAGTTGTAGAAATCGTCGGTGAAGGACTGCTTGGCGGCGTGGTCTTCCAGAAACTCCAGCTGGTGCTTGCGGCGGTACTCCAGAAAGGAAATAAACGGCGCCTCGTAGAGCTGAATATTGTCGGGCAGCACCTGAAAGCCGTCGTTTTCCACAAACTGCTCGTCGGCTTCGAGCAGGTAGTTGTTGGCGTTGGCGGCCTGCTGGCGGTGGCGCTGCTCCTGCGTCAGGCCGGCGCCGTTGCTGAGCTTGACCTTGAGGCCGGTGGGCACGTCGTTGGGCTTGAACTTGAGCGTAGTGGCCATGTCCTCGCCCTTGAAGCGCACGTCGAGGTCGGTGCCGGGGTCGAGGTAGAGCGGGGCCACGTCGTCGCCGTACACGAGGTCGGCCTTGGTGGCGCCGGTCAGGGGCACCACAATTTTAAACTCCCCTTTTTCGTTGATGCGGCTGTAGGTGATTTTCTCGCGCGGGTCCAGCGGATTGTCGCGCACCGACACGGCCACGGAGTCCTGACCTGGG
>CAXUEM010000148.1:0-7527 GCA_964249885.1 uncultured Hymenobacter sp.
GCTGGGGTGGGAGAGAAGGGCAGGAAGCAGGGCGCCGGGCCCGCTTTTTCGGGTTGGCGAAGGTAAACGCTAAACCCTGTTCCGGCGGCGGAGGTTACCTTCGGACGTTTTATTTCTGCCCGCCCCCTGCTGGCCTCGTCCTTTTGCTCTTTGCCCATGCTACCCCCTGCTGGCTCCTTTTTTACCCGCCTGCTAAAGGCCAAAAGCGCGCCCCTGCTCATTGCCGGTCCGTGCTCAGCCGAAACCGAGGAGCAGGTGCTGCTCACGGCCCAGGGGCTGCAGGCGCTGGGCAACATCGACTTGTTCCGGGCCGGAGTTTGGAAGCCGCGCACCCGGCCGGGCTCGTTCGAGGGCATGGGCGCGGCGGCGCTGCCCTGGCTGCAGCGCGTGCAGGCCGAAACCGGCCTGCCGGTCACCATTGAGGTGGCCACTCCGCGCCACGTCGAGGAAGCTCTGAAAGCCGGCATCGCCGTGCTCTGGATTGGCGCCCGCACCACCGTCAACCCGTTTGCCGTGCAGGAGCTGGCCGACGCGCTGGCCGGCACCGGCGTGCCCGTGATGGTGAAGAACCCCGTGAACCCTGACGTGGCCCTGTGGGCCGGCGCGCTGGAGCGGCTCGCGCGGGCCGGCATTACCGATTTGGCCGCCGTGCACCGGGGCTTCAGCACCTTCGCGCCCAGCAAATACCGCAACGCGCCCACCTGGATGCTGCCCATCGAGCTGAAAACGCGCTTCCCGGAGGTGCCGCTCATCTGCGACCCCAGCCACATCGGCGGGCGCCGCGACCTGCTGCTGCCTATTGCCCAGAAGGCCCTGGACCTGGACTACGACGGGCTGATGATAGAAACCCACCCCGACCCCGACCACGCCCTGAGCGACGCCGCGCAGCAGGTGACGCCCCAGCGCCTGGGCGAAATCCTGCGTGAGTTGAACTACCGCTACCGCTCCTCCGACAACGCCGACTACCTCAACAAAGCCGAAGAACTGCGCGGCAAAATGGACGTGGCCGACCGCGAAATCGTGGAAGCCCTGGCCCGCCGCATGGCTTTAGTTGAGGAGCTGGCCGAGTACAAGAAGGAAAACAACGTCAAGATTCTGCAGCTCGACCGCTGGCAGGAAATCTTCAGCACCCGCCCCGACTGGGCCGCCCGGCTGCACGTGAACGAGAAGTTCGTGGCCGAGCTTTACAAGCTCATTCACATCGAAAGCATCCGCAAGCAAACCGAAATCCTCAACGGCCGGCCGGTGGATGGCGTGGCCCACCACGGGCCGGGGCTGTAGCTCAGCTCGTTATTGGCGTTCGTAGGTGTCGATGGGGGCGTCGAGGCAGCCGCCGTAGTCCAGCGTCAGGGTGCAGCCGGTGATGGTGTAGCGGGCACTGCTGGCGAGGGAAGAGTAGTCGGCAATGAGCACTACGGCGGGCTCCCCGGCGTTGCAGCGCGACTCGGTGCCGAAGGTGTAGGTGCCGCGCGTGCGCTGCCCGTCGCGGAGCAGAATGTACCCGCCGCCCTCCTCAAACGTAATAGACTCCGGCGGCACCGGTGTCCGGGGGCAGAAGCACTGCCGGTTAACCAGCGTCCAAGTGCCCACCAGGTTGTCGGGGCAAATCGAGTCGCGGTCCCGCTTGCAGGCGCTCAGGCCCAGCAGGGCCGTGGCCAGCACGAAAACGTATTTCATAGTTCTTTGTCGAAATTCTGTGCTGACCACCGCACCGCCCGCTGCCGGAAACGAGGCGCTAATGTTCTCAAAGGTTGCACAAAGCTGCCCGTTGTAGGTTGCGGGCACTCCAGCCTTCTCTTTTTATTCCTGATTTTATTTTGAACAGCCACGTAACCATCGGCCCCGCCGCGCTGCCCGCCCTGGCGCAGCTGCTGCGGCAGCCGGCCATCAGCCGGGTATTTGTGCTGGCCGACGCCAACACCGCCGCCCGCTGCTACCCCCTGCTGGCCCCGCATCTGCCCGAAAATCATCTGATAGAGATGCCGGCCGGCGAGGAGTTCAAAACCCTGCACACCTGCGAGCACACGGTCTGGTGCCAGCTCACCGAGCAGCAGGCCGACCGCCACGCCGTGCTAGTGAATCTGGGCGGCGGCGTGGTCACGGATTTGGGCGGCTTCGCGGCCAGCATCTACAAGCGCGGCATCCGCTTCGTGCAGGTGCCGACTACCCTGCTGGCTCAGGTAGATGCGGCCGTGGGCGGCAAAACCGGCGTCGACTTTTTGGGCTTCAAAAATCAGCTCGGCGTGTTTCAGGAAGCTGCGGGCGTATTCATTGAGCCCCGGTTTCTGGATACGCTCGACGTGCGGCAATTAAAATCCGGCTACGCCGAGGTTATCAAGCACAACCTCGTGGCCGATGCCGACGCCTTCCAGCAGCAGCGCCGCGAGGGTATTGTGGTGGAGGACTGGACGCCCACTATTACGCACGCCGTGGCCCTCAAGCAGCGCATCGTGGCCCAGGACCCCTACGAAACTGGCCCCCGCAAGCTGCTCAATTTCGGCCACACCGTGGGCCACGCCCTGGAAAGCTACCTGCTCAGCCAGCCCGGCCGCGAGATTCTGCACGGCGAGGCCGTGGCCGCCGGTTTGGTCTGCGAAAGCTGGCTTTCGGTGCAGCGCGGCCTGCTGAGCGAAGAAGAACTGGACAAGGTAGAAACCTTCGTGTTTTCGGTGTTCGATAAGGTCAGTTTTGTCTCGCTCGAAGTGGACATCATTGCCGCGCTGGCCACCCAGGACAAGAAAAATGCGGCCGGCACCATCAATTGCACCCTGCTGGCCGGCCTCGGGCACGGCGTGTTCGACCAGGCCGTTACGGTGGCCGATATTGCCGGGGCGCTGCGCTACTACCACCGGCTGGAAGCGCACTAGCTCTTCGGGGCGCGTTACTTTACTTGAAAATCTGACTTCTCCGGCGGCGCCTGGTCGGCCGGCCCCATTCTCTATGCTTCATCTTACCTGGCTCGGCGGGCCTTTGCGCGGCACGGCCCAGCTGCCGGCCTCTAAAAGCGAAAGCAACCGCGCCCTGATTCTGCAGGCGCTGGCTGGCGGCGGGCAGCTCGACAATCTCTCGGACGCCAACGACACCCAGCTTATGCGCCGCCTGCTGGCCGATGCGCCCGGCGCCAGCGCGCTGAGCGCCGAAGATGCCGGCACGGTGATGCGCTTTCTGACCGCCTACCTGGCCGTTACGAACTGGCAGGGCCAGCTCACCGGCACTGCCCGGATGCAGCAGCGGCCCATCGCCGTGCTGGTGGAGGCCTTGCGTCAGCTCGGCGCCGTGATTGACTACGAAGGGGCCGAAGGGTTTCCGCCGCTGCGCTTCGGCGGATTCTGGCCGGCCCCGAAAGTAGCGGCCGAAGACCCCGAAGTAGCTGTGCGAGGCGACATCAGCAGCCAGTATATCTCGGCCCTGTTGCTGGTGGGCGCCAGCCTGCCGCGGGGCCTGCGCCTGCGCCTGACAGGGGCCATCGGCTCGCGCCCCTACATCGGCATGACGCTGGCTTTGCTGCGGCATTTTGGGGTGAGAGTGACGGAAGAGGAAAATGGAGCCCTGCTGGCTGTTGCTCCCGGCGGCTGCCGGCCCGCCGACTACACGATTGAATCGGACTGGTCGGCGGCCAGCTACTGGTACACCATGCTGGCACTGGCCGCGCCGGGCTCCGAGCTGCAGCTGCCCGGCCTGCGCCGGCAGTCCTGGCAGGGCGACCAGGCCATTGCGGAACTGATGACCTACTTCGGCGTGGCCACGGCCTACGAAGAAACCGGCGTGCGTCTCGCGCAAACCGCCGTCGCGCCGCTGCCAGAAACCCCGCTCGACTTCACGCACTGCCCGGATTTGGCCCAGACCGTAGCCGTAGTAGCTGCCTTCCGGCAGCAGCGGGTGCAGTTCACCGGTCTGGAAAGCCTGCGCATCAAGGAAACGGACCGCATCGCGGCGCTGCAAACCGAGCTGGCGAAATTCGGGTCGGACCTTACGGAAAAAGGAGCGGGCGTTTTTGAGGTGCAGCCGGCCACCTTGCCCGTGCAAAACCAAGCCATTGCCACCTATCACGACCACCGCATGGCCATGGCCTTCGCCCCGCTGGCCCTGCGCGGCCCGCTGCAAATCGAGGCGCCCGAAGTGGTGCGCAAGTCCTACCCGCAGTTCTGGGCCGAGCTGCAAAAGGCAGGCTTCACGGCAGCTTAGCGCAGCGTAGCCAAGTAGGCCGCCGAGTGCCGCAGCCGGCTGCCGTACCAGCTGAACAACTCCCCATCCACGATGCTGACGCGAGCCGCCGGGCAGATGGCCTGAAACTCGGCCACGTGCTTGTCGCTGAACGGGTAGGGCTCTGACGAGAGCAGGATGCGGGCCGGCGCCGCTTGCGCCAGCTCGTCGGCGCTTATTTCCGGGTAGCGGCCGCGGCCGGCAAACACGTTGGCGAAGCCGGCGCGGCCCAGCATATTATCAATGAAAGTGCCGCCGGCCGCCACCATGTAGGGCTTGCGCCAGATAAAGTAGGCCGCCGGCACCAGCGGCGATGGCGCCGCCAGAACGGCGAAAGAAGCCGCCGTTTCAGCTGCTAACCGCTCGGCTTCGTCTTTGCGGCCCGTGATAAAGCCTACCTGCCGCAGCATCAGCAGGGCTTCGTCGAGCGTGGCAATGTCGCTAAGCCAGACCGGATACAAGGCGGCCAGCTGGGCAATGCCTGCCTCGTAATTCTCCTCCTTATTGCCCAGAATCAGGTCGGGCTTGAGCGCGGCTATTTTCTCGAAATCAAAGTTCTTGGTGCCGCCAACAATAGCCGCCGTTTGGCGTGCTTCGGTGGGGTGAATGCAAAACTTGGTGACGCCAACTACCCTGCTGGCCAGCCCTAAGTCAAATAGCAGCTCGGTTTGCGAAGGCACCAGCGAGACGATGCGCTGCGGTGGAAATGGCAGCACTACGCGTCGGCCCAGCTGGTCGGTAACAGTCAGCGGCAAAACCGGCAGGGGAGTAGGCATGGCAAAAGGCACTAGCAACAGCTACCCCCTGCTGGCCGCTGCTTTCGGGGTCGAGAGCAAAGCCAGCAGGGGGTAGCGCAGTCTGAAACAAGGTTAAAATACCGCTGGCTTAGCTGAAATAACGGAAATCCTGCCCGTCCTCGATGCGCAGCAGGGTTTCGTAAATCAGCTTGGTCACGCTCTCCACGTCGTCGCGGTGCACGGTTTCCACGGTGGTGTGCATGTACTTGAGCGGCAGCGAGATAAGGGCCGAGGCTACGCCCATGCCGGAGTAGGCAAAGGCATCCGTATCGGTGCCGGTGGCGCGGGTGGCGGCGGCGCGCTGAAACGGGATTTCGGTTTCCTGGGCGGTTTTGATGATGAGGTCGCGCAGGTTGTTTTGCACGGCCGGGCCGTAGGTAATGACGGGGCCCTTGCCGCAGTGAATGTCGCCCGAGGTTTTCTTCTCGTACATCGGCGACTGCGTGTCGTGCGTCACGTCGGTGATGATGGCCACGTCGGGGTTGATGCGGTGGGCTATCATCTCGGCGCCACGTAGGCCGATTTCTTCCTGCACCGCGTTCACGATGTAGAGGCCGAAGGGCAGGGTTTTGCCGTTTTCCTTGAGCATGCGCGCCACCTCGGCAATCATGAAGCCGCCGGCGCGGTTATCCAGCGCCCGGCCCACGAAAAACTTGTCGTTGAGCACGCTGAACTCGTCCTCGAAGGTAACAACCGAGCCTACGTGCACCCCCATCTCCTCGACCTCCTCGGCGCTGCTCGCGCCGCAGTCCAGAAACACGGTTTCGATGGTCGGCGCCTTGTCCTGTTCCACTTTGCGCACGTGAATGGCCGGCCAGCCAAACACAGCCTTCACAATGCCTTTCTCGCCGAAGATATTGACCTTCTTGCTCGGGGCCACAAGTGGGTCGGAGCCGCCATTTTTGCGCAGGTAGATATAGCCCTCCTTCGTGATGTAGTTCACGAAATAAGCAATTTCGTCGGCGTGCGCCTCGATGACGACCTTGTACTTGGCCTCGGGGTTGATGACGCCCACCACCGTGCCGTAGGTATCCACAAAATGCGTGTCGATGTAGGGCTTCAGGTATTCCAGCCACAGCTTCTGGCCTTCTTTCTCAAAGCCAGTCGGCGAGGGGTTATTGACGTATTTCTGGAGGAAGTCGAAAGATTCGGGACGCATATTTTCAGTTCGCAAATTGACAATTTAGAAGAACGTCATGCTGAGCGCAGCCGAAGCATCTCTACCAAACGGCACCCGGACGGCGCGGTAGAGATGCTTCGGCTGCGCTCAGCATGACGTTTCTTTAGAGGTGATTCGATGACCCTTTCGGATTTACAGTGGGATGTTGCCGTGCTTCTTACGCGGTAGCACGTCCACTTTGTTTTCCAGCATCTTGAACGCGCGCAAGAGCTTCTGGCGCGTTTCGGAAGGCAGAATCACCTCGTCCACGAAGCCGCGGTGGGCGGCGCGGTAGGGCGTGGCAAACTTGCGCTGGTACTCGTCTACCTTTTCCTGGAGCTTGGCTTCGGGGTCTTCGGCCTGCGAGATTTCGCGCTTGAAGATGATTTCGGCCGCGCCTTTGGCGCCCATTACGGCAATTTCGGCGGTGGGCCAGGCAAAGTTCATGTCGGCGCCGATGTGCTTGGAGTTCATCACGTCGTAGGCCCCGCCATAGGCCTTGCGGGTGATGACCGTCACGCGCGGCACGGTGGCCTCGCAGAAGGCGTAGAGCAGCTTGGCGCCGTTGGTGATGATGCCGCGCCACTCCTGGTCGGTGCCGGGTAGGAAGCCAGGCACATCCTCCAGCACCAGCAGGGGCACGTTGAACGAGTCGCAGCAGCGCACGAAGCGGGCGGCCTTGGTGCTGGCGTTGATGTCGAGCACGCCGGCCAGCACGGCCGGCTGGTTGCCCACGATGCCGATACTGCGGCCGCCGAGCCGGGCAAAACCCACCACGATGTTCTCGGCGAAATTCTGGTGCACTTCCAGGAACGAACCCTCGTCGATGATGCCCTCGATGACCTCACGGATGTCGTAGGGCTGGTTGGGATTTTCGGGAATAATGGTATCCAGCAGGGGGCGGGCTTCGCTGGCGGGAACCTCGTAGGGCACGGCGGGCGCGGTTTCCTCGCAGTTCTGGGGCAGGTAGCTCAGCAGTTGCTTGATGTAGTTCAGGCACTGAATCTCGTTCGCGCAGCTGAAGTGCGTGACGCCGCTCTTGGCCGAGTGCGTGGAGGCGCCGCCCAGTTCCTCGCTCGTTACGTTTTCGTGGGTGACGGTCTTCACCACGTTCGGGCCGGTCACGAACATGTAGCTCGTGTTCTCGACCATCAGAATAAAGTCCGTGATGGCCGGCGAATATACTGCGCCGCCGGCGCAGGGCCCCATAATGGCCGAAATCTGCGGCACCACGCCCGAGGCCAGCGTATTCTTATAGAAGATGTCGGCGTAGCCGCCCAAACTCACCACGCCTTCCTGAATGCGGGCGCCGCCGGAGTCATTCAGACCAATCACGGGCTCTCCGTTCTTCATGGCCAAGTCCATGAT
>CAXUEM010000149.1:0-7461 GCA_964249885.1 uncultured Hymenobacter sp.
ATTACTCACGCTAGCGAGATGCTTCACTGCGTTCAGCATGACGTTCTACTTGTTTCATGTTTCTCCATTCCGCCTTTTAGCCGAGCATCCATTCCGGATTCCATTGTACTTTGCCTGTCTACCGGCAAGTGCCCGGCGCCGCGGTTTATTTACTCACCTCGTCATGAAGCTCTCATACCCCCTGCTGGCCGGCTTGCTGCTCTTCACAGTTGGCCCGGCCCTGGCCCAAACCCAGCCCAAAACCATGCCTACGCCGCCCGTTGCCGCCATTAAGCCCAAGCAGCTCGTTTCGCCCCACGGCACCCGCACCGACAACTACTACTGGCTCAACGAGCGGGAAAACCCGGAGGCCATCAGCTACCTCAACGCCGAAAACAGCTACTTCGAGCAGCAGATGGCGCCCGTCAAGGCGCTGGAGGAGAAGCTGTTTCAGGAAATGAAGGGCCGCATCAAGGAGCAGGATGAGTCGGTGCCCTACCGCGACAACGGCTATTACTATTACACCCGCTTCGAGGCCAGCGCCGAGTACCCCGTGTACGGCCGCCGCAAGGGCGACCTGAAAGCGCCCGAGGAAGTGCTGCTCAACGCCAACGACATGGGCAAGGGGCGCGCCTATTTTGCGGTAGGTGGAATGAGCGTGAGCGACGACAACACAGTGCTGGCCTACAGCACCGACACCGTGAGCCGCCGCCTCTACACGCTGCGCTTCAAGAACTTAAAAACCGGCCAGCTTTACCCCGAGAAAATCCCGAACACGGAGGGCGCCGCCGTGTGGGCCGCCGACAACAAAACGGTTTTCTACGCCAAAAAGGACGTTACGACCCTGCTGCCCTACCAGCTCATGCGCCACACGCTCGGCACCGACCCCAAGCAGGACGTGCTGGTGTACGAGGAAAAAGACAACACCTTCGGCCTGCACGTGAGCCGCACCAAGTCCAGGCGCTTCATTCTGCTCACGCTGGGCTCTTCGCTTTCGAGTGAAGTGCGCTACGTGCCGGCCGCCCAGCCCACGGCCGCGCTCAAAACCTTTCTGCCCCGCGAAACCGACCACCTGTACGAGGTGGAGGACTTGGGCGAGCAGTTCTACGTGCTCACGAACTACCAAGCGCCCAACTTCCGGGTAATGACCACGCCGCTGGCTTCCACGGCTAAGACTAGCTGGAGAGACCTCGTGCCGCACCGCCCCGACGTGTTCATCGGCGGCATGGAGCTGTTCAAGAATTATCTGGTGCTCAACGAGCGCAAAAAGGGCCTGCTGGAGTTGCGCATCATCGACCAAAAGACCAAGAAGGACCACTATCTGAAATTCGACGAGCTGGCCTACACGTCCAACATCGGCGTGAACCGGGAGTTCGATACGTCGGTGCTACGCTACGGCTACACCTCCCTGTCCACACCGGCCTCGGTGTACGACTACGACATGAACACCCGCAAAAGCACGCTGCGCAAGGAGCAGGCTGTGCTCGGCGGCTTCAACCGGGCCGACTACGTGACCGAGCGCGTGATGGTGCCCGCCCGCGATGGCAAGCTGATTCCGGCTTCCATCGTCTACAAAAAAGGCTTCCAGAAAGATGGCAGCGGCCCGGTGCTGCAGTACGCCTATGGCTCCTACGGCATCAACATGGACCCCACTTTCTCGGCCGCGCGGCTGAGTTTGCTTAACCGTGGGTTTGCCTACATGGTCTGCAATATCCGGGGCGGTCAGGAGCTTGGCCGCCAGTGGTTTGAAGACGGCCGTATGAATAAGAAGATTAACTCGTTTAACGACTTCATCGACTGCTCGGAGTACCTGATTAAAAACAAGTATACCTCGCCCGAGAAGCTGTTTGCCCAGGGCGGCTCGGCCGGCGGCCTGCTCATGGGCGCCATCCTCAACATGCGCCCTGACTTGTACAAGGGCGTCATCGCAGCCGTGCCGTTTGTGGATGTCGTGACCACGATGTCGGACGCCAGCATTCCGCTCACCACCGGCGAGTACGACCAGTGGGGCAACCCCGCCGACAAGGGCTCCTACGACTACATGCTCTCGTACTCGCCCTACGACCAGGTGAAAAAGCAGGCCTACCCCAACATTCTCGTCACCACCGGCCTGCACGACTCGCAGGTGCAGTACTTCGAGCCCGCCAAGTGGGTGGCCAAGCTGCGCACCATGAAAACTGATAACAATCTGCTGCTGCTGCACACCGATATGAGCGCCGGCCACGGCGGTGCCTCCGGCCGCTTCAAGAGCCTGCACGACCAGGCCCGCAACTTCGCCTTTATGCTGATGCTGCTCGGCCAGCGGGCGTAATGAACCTCTCATGAAGCGTTAGCGTAATGCCTCAAAAAGAACGTCATGCTGAGCAGCGCGAAGCATCTCTACCGGGTAAGTAATCCAGTTTAGGAATTACTACTGCGGTAGAGATGCTTCGCGCTGCTCAGCATGACGTTCTTTATTAGTGCTTTCTTGTCCCAGCTGGCGTTTACTTACCTTTTACATAGAACGGAATGTTGGCCGTGGCCACGTTGCCCTTGCCGTCCTCGGCGTACACGAACAGGCGATAGGCCCCCGGCTGGCCGGGCGCTTTCAGCGTGGTTTGGCCGTCGGCGCCGGCCGGCACCCGGCCCGGAATGGCGGTGGGGCGGATTTCGCGGTCGCCGCCGCTTTTTAGGTCGGTGCTTTCGGGCAGCAGCTCCCAGCGGTAGGTCAGGCGGTCTTTGGCGTCGGGGTCGGTGACGGCGGCGGCCACGGCGTAGGTCTGATTGGGCTGCAGGTACACGCTGTCCGTGGCCTGCTGGTTGTTCAGACGGAAGCTGTTCAGGTGCGGGGCGCGGTTAGCGGGCCACTTGCCACTCCACAGGTACTGCATCACGTCCACCACCTCCGACTCCTTGCCATCCTCGGTGAAGATGCCGTACCAGGTGGGCGTGCGCTCCTGCTTCTGGCCCCAGAGAAACACGTAGGTGCCCAGGCACTGGGTCTGGTCGCGGGCCACCGAGGTCTCGTAGCGCGTCTTGTACACGGCGGCTTTCTGGCTGCTGGTTTCCTCGACCGAGGCTTTCCAGGGTGTGACGGGGCTTTCCCAGTGGCCGGTGGGGCCCCACTCGGCCACCACGTAGGGGCCGGTCCAGCCCGTGGCCCGGATTTCCTGCGGGATGGTCGCCAGCCCTGCGTAGGTGTTCACGCTCAGAATATCCACGGCCGGGCACTGCGCCTTGATGTAGTCTACTTCTTTCTTGTTAAGGCCGGCCAGCACGGTGCTCGTGGGGTGGTTGGGGTCCACCTCGTGTATCATTTTGGCGATGTCATTCACCGCGTCCCACACCTTGGGGTTCTTGTATTCCAGGTTCAGCTCGTTGCCGATGCCCCAGAACAACACCGCCGGGTGGTCTTTGTACTTGAGCACCTCGGCCCGCACCTTGGCCAACTGCGCCGCCACCGCCTGCGGGTTGTTGTAGTCGAAGCCGTGCCGCTCGCGGGCCACGTCCAGGCCCAGCATCACGGTCAGGCCGTTTTTGCTGGCCTCGGCCAATACCCGCGGCGCGTCGCCGGTGCCCCAGGTGCGCACCGAGTTACCCCCGTAAGCCTGGATGCGCTCCGGAAACTGCCCGCCGCCCGCGCCCTTGATGAAGTAGGGCTGCCCGCCGCGCCGCAGCTCGTAGCGCCCGTTGGCTTGTCGGACTTCCACTTTCACGGGGCCGGTTTGGGCCTGAGCGGCGGCGCTGGTAAGAGCCAGCAGGGGGAGGAGCAGGATAGAAATTTTCATGGGCGATAGTCAATGATTTAACGCAGCATACGCAGCCGTATAACAGGTGCTCAAATTAACAGCAATTTCTTCACTGACTTGCGCTGATAGCGCCCAAGGAGAGCCTGCGCAACACTACCGGCTCGGTATACTCAGCAGAAAGCCACACGGCAGCTGTCTGTCTTTGATGAAATAACTTGCTTCTACACAGCGTCGAAGCCAACCATGGCGGACACTCAGATGAACGTGTGCAACGGCGGATACGTCATCCTCACGGCCTGCCCGCCATCGTAAACACCAGCTCCCCGCCGCTGACGATATCCTGATACGCCAGAAACGGCCGTGTCAGCTGCTGTCCGTTCAGGCGGGCTTCTTTCACATACACGTTCTGGTCGCTCTGGTTTTTAACCCGAATGCGGAAGGTTTTGCCGTTTTCCAGATTAATCGTAGCGCCGTGCACGGCGGGGCTGCCCAGGGCGTACTCGGGCGAGCCGGGGGCGACGGGGTAGAAGCCCAGAGCCGAGAAAATGTACCAGGCCGACATCTGCCCGCAGTCGTCGTTGCCGCCGAGGCCGTCGGGGGTAGGGCGGTACATTTTGGGCAGTATCATGCGCACGCGGGCCTGGGTTTTCCAGGGCTGCGCGGTCCAGTTGTAGAGGTAGGCGGCGTGGTGGGCGGGCTCGTTGCCGTGCACGTAGTTGCCGATGATGCCCTCGCGGGTGATGTCCTCGGTTTCAGCGAAAAACTTATCCGGCAGGTGCATGGTGAAGAGCGAATCGAGGTGCTCCACGAAGCGCTTTTCGCCGCCCATGAGCTGGATGAGCGCGGCCGGGTCCTGCGGCACATACAGGCTGTAGTTCCAGGCGTTGCCCTCAATGAAGCCCTGGTTATGCGTGCTCAGCACGTCAAACTCTCGGCGGAAGCTGCCGTCGGCCAGGCGCGGGCGCATGAAGCCGATGCGCTTGTCGTACACGTTGCGCCAGTTTTCGGCGCGCCGGCTGAACTCCTGGTAAATATCCTGCCGGCCGAGCTTTTGCGCCATTTGGGCGATGCACCAGTCATCGTAGGCATATTCTAGGGTTTTTGAGACCGACGAGCCGCTCTTGTCTTCGGGCACGTAGCCCAGCTGCACGTAGTGGCCGAGGCCGTCGTACCAGCGGTTGCGGGCGGTGGTCACGCAGGCGTCGAGGGCCCGGTTGGCGTCCACGCCGGCGGCCCCTTTGAGCACGGCGTCGGCCACCACGGGCACCGCGTGGTAGCCTATCATGCACCAGTTTTCATTGGCGTAGTGGCTCCAGACGGGCAGCATGTGCTCGGTGCTCTGCCCGAAATGCGCCAGCATGGACTGCACCATGTCGGCGTTGCGCCGGGGCTGCAGCAGGTTGAACAGCGGGTGCAGCGCCCGGTAGGTATCCCAGAGTGAGAAGGTGGTGTAGTTCGTGAAACCCTCGGCCCGGTGCGTGTTCTGGTCGAGGCCGCGGTACTGCCCGTCCACGTCCTGGTAGGTCGTCGGGCTCAGGAAGGCGTGGTACAGGGCCGTGTAGAAGTTCTCCTTATCCGCCTTCTTCGGCGACTCAATCACGACCTTGCTCAGCTCCTGCTGCCAGAGCGCCTGGGCCTGGCTTTTCACCTGGTTGAAGTTCCAGCCGGGGGCCTCGGTGCGCAGGTTGAGCAGGGCGCCGGCCGTGCTCACCGGCGAGAGTGCAAACTTTACTTTGAGCTTTTCGCCGGCTGTGGTCTTGAAGTCGAAGTACATCCGCAGCTGCTCACCGGCCAGGTCGGGCCAGTTCCTGGTTTGGTCAAAGCGGCCCCAGAAGCCGCGGTAGGGCTGTTTTTTGGCGTAGTTGCGGCTGCCGTAAGAGCTGAACGGCTTCGAGAAGGTCATCGCGAAATACACCGTCCGCGTCCGGGCCCAGCCGTTGGTTTGGCGGTAGCCGGTTACCACCGAGTCGTTTTCGACCCGCACAAACGTCCACACGTTTTTGCCCGGGTAGTTGTAGATGCCGGCCATCAAATCCAGAATCAGGTGGGCGTCCTGGCCGGTTTCGGGGAAGGTGTACTGGTGCATGCCCACGCGGTTGGTGGCCGTCAGCTCGGCCAGGATGTTGTGGTCATCGAGCCGGACCTTGTAGTAGCCGGGTTCGGCCACCTCGGTGGTGTGCGAGTAGCGGGAGCGGTAGCCGCGCTCCGGATGCGCGGCCGTGCCGGGGTTAAGCTGCAAGGGCCCGGTGGTGGGCATCAGCAGAAAATCGCCCAAATCCGAGTGCCCCGTCCCGCTGAAATGCGTGTGGCTGAAGCCGACAATGGTTTTGTCGGCGTGCTGATAACCAGCGCAGTACTTGTACACGTCGGGGTTGTACTTGCCGTCCTGCTCGTAGCTGATGGTGTCGGTATCGGGCGAGAGCTGCACGGCCCCAAACGGCACCGTAGCGCCCGGAAACGTGTGGCCCATCTTGGCCGTGCCCACGAGCGGGTGGGCGTACTGCACCAGGTTTTCGACGGGCCGGGCTTGCTTTTTCTGAGCGCGGGCGGGCAGCGCGGCCGCGAGCAGCAGCGCGGCGAGGAAGAGGCGGTTCATCAGCTTCGCGGGCAAGGAGGTTGGATTGCTACCGGCGAAAGTACCTGGTTTGCCCCAGCAAATCAGGCCAGCAGGGGGAAGCCGGCGCTACCCCCTGCTGGCTGACGGCCAGCGGCTACCGCGGGGTCTTGGCCGCCGGGGCCGCCTGGCTTTTACCCTGCGCCACCTGCATCTGCAGCTGAAACGTCACCTGCTCACAATCGGCAAAGCGCTTTTGCGACAAGGCCAGGGCTTTTTCCGTGGCGTCGAGGCGCAGGTACAAGTAAACAATCAGGCCCAGCGAGAGCACGAGGGCGAAGATGAACAACAGGTTTTTCATAATCAGAAAACAGCAAAAAGCCCGTCGAAGTGACGGGCTTTTACTTTTAAAAACAGTAATGCTAGCCAGCAGGGGGCGCGCCTAGATGGCCGTGTTCGGGTCGAACTGCTCGAGGTAGTCGGCCACGCGGCGCACGAACATGCCACCCAAGGAGCCGTCCACCACGCGGTGGTCGTAGGAGTGGGAGAGGAACATGAACTGGCGCACGCCAATCAAATCGCCCTGCGGAGTTTCAATCACAGCCGGCTTTTTCTTGATGGCGCCCACGGCCATGATGGCCACCTGCGGCTGCATGATGATGGGCGTGCCCATCACGTTGCCGAACGAGCCCACGTTGCTCAGCGTGTAGGTGCCGCCTTCGAGGTCTTCGGGCTTGAGCTTGTTGGCGCGGGCGCGGTTGGCGAGGTCGTTGACCTTCTTGCTCAGGCCGTTGAGGTTGAGCTGGTCGGCGTTGTGAATCACGGGCACAATCAGGTTGCCGCTGGGCAAAGCCACGGCCACGCCGATATTGATGTCACGCTTCTTGATGATGTAGTCGCCGTCGATGGAAACGTTAATCAGCGGGTAGTCCTGGATGGCGCGGGCCACGGCCTGGATGAAGATGGGCGTGAAGGTCAGGTTTTCGCCCTCGCGCTTCTTGTAAGCGTCCTTGTGCTTGTTGCGCCAGTTCACCAGCTCGGTCACGTCGGCTTCCACGAAGCTGGTGACGTGGGGCGAGATGCGCACCGAATCGACCATGCGCTGGGCTATCATCTTGCGCATGCGGTCCATCTCAATCAGCTCCTGCCCGCCGCTCACGCTGGGCGCCGGCTTGGCGGGGCCGGCGGCCGGGGCGGCTG
>CAXUEM010000150.1:0-5732 GCA_964249885.1 uncultured Hymenobacter sp.
GTGCAGGACAGCCTCGATGCCTACGTGCAGCGCGGGCTGCGGCTCTGGAACATCCCCGGCCTGGCCGTGGTGGTGGTCAAGGACGGGCAGACGGTCATCGAGAAAGGCTACGGCACCCGGGCCCTGCCCGCCAAGGGCCAGAAGCCGGAGCCGGTGGACGCCAACACCCTGTTTATGATAGCCTCGAACTCCAAGCTGTTCACGGGCACGGCCCTGGCCCAGCTGGAGGAAGAAAAAAAGCTCAACCTCAGCGACCCGGTGCGCCGCTACCTGCCCGACTTTCAGCTCTACGACTCGGCCGCCACGCGCCTGGTGACGGTGCGCGACCTGGTGAGCCACCATTTCGGCACCAAGACCTTTCAGGGCGACTTCACGTTCTGGAACTCCGGCTTGAGCCGGGCCGAGGTGGTGCGCCGCATGCGCCTGCTGAAGCCCGGCGGGCAGTTTCGGCAGGACTACGGCTACTCGAACTCTGGCTTTGTGGCGGCGGGCGAAATCATTCCGGTGGTGAGCAATGGCCTGAAGTGGGAAGACTTCGTGCAGCAGCGCCTGCTCGCGCCGCTGGGCATGACAAACTCCTACCCGCTCACGGCGGGCTTCGGGCAGCGGGCCAACATTGCCCTGCCCTACAGCACCTCCTTCGGCCCCATCAGCCGGCTGCCGTTCGACAACATCGACAACCTGGGCGCGGCCGGCAGCATGGTGTCCAGCGTGCACGACCTGGGCCACTGGCTGCACTTCCAGCTCGACAGCGGGCGCTACCAGGGCCGCCAGGTGCTGCCCTGGGCCACGCTACGCCGCACCCGCACCGGCAACACGCTGGTCAGCAGCCGCAAGTCGCCCCTGTTTCCCAGCCACTTCAGCGTCTATGGCCTGGGCGTGTTCAGCTCGGACTACAACGGCCGGCAGATTTACCACCACACCGGCGGCGCCGACGGCTACGTGACCGGCGTGTGCTTCGTGCCCGAGGAACGCCTGGGCCTAGCCGTGCTCACCAATCAGGACAACCAGAGCTTTTTCGAGGCCCTGCGCTACCAGCTGCTCGATGCCTACCTCGGCGTGCCCTATGTGGACCGCAGCCGCCAGCTTTGGCTGCGCTCCCAGCCCGGTCAGGCCGAGGTGAGCAAAGCCGTGGCCGCCTTGCAGGCCCGCGCCGCCAAAAAAAACAAGCTGCCCCGTGCCGCCACCGCCTACGCCGGCACCTACCAGCACCCGGTGTATGGCCAGCTGACCGTAGCAGCTCAAGGCCGGCAGCTGCTGGCGCGCTTTGCCAGCCACCCGCAGCTCACCGCCACGTTCGACTACTTGGATGGCGAGCAGTTCCGTACCACCTATTCCAACCCCAGCTACGGCCCGCAGCCGGCCACTTTCACGGTGGAGAACGGCCAGGTGAAAACCCTAGAAATCCGGGTGAATGAGTTTATCGAGCAGGACTCGTATGTGTTCGTGAAGCAGTAAGAAGGTGATGAGGTGATGAGGTCAAAAGTGTGTCATACTGAGCACAGTGAAATGAAGAAAAGCGTAAGCCATTCATCTCGCTTCAATTACTAACTCAATCGTGGTAGTTGCGTTGAGTGCTTCGCCGGTAGAGATGTTTGGTTATGGTCAGCATAGCACACCTTTGACCTTATCACGCCATCACTTCATTACTTCATCACTTCATCACTTCAAAAATGGCCTATTTCCGCCCGGCGGGCCCGGCGCCCGACCCCGCGCTGGTGCGCACGCTCACCGAGCAGCAGCAGGAGCTGCGCCAGCGCCTGCGCCAGGAGCCGCTGGCCGCGGAGCCCCGGCTGATTGCGGGCTGCGACTCGTCGTTTCCGACGCCGGACACGATTCTGTCGGTGTTCGTGGTCTTGAAATTTCCCTCGCTGGAGCTGGTGGAGAAAGTGTACAGCCACGGCGTGGTGCCGTTTCCGTACGTGCCGGGTTTCCTGTCTTTCCGCGAGGCGCCCAACGTGGTGCAGGCGTTTGCCAAGCTCGAAAACCAGCCCGATGTGATTATGGTCGACGGCCACGGCATTGCGCACCCGCGCCGGGTGGGCATTGCCGCGCACCTGGGTGTGCTGCTTGATATGCCCACCTTCGGTGTGGCCAAGCAGAAGCTCACCGGCACGTTCGCGGAGCCAAGCCCCACGCGCGGCGAGCTGTCGCCGCTTACCGACGCCAAAACCGGCGAGCTGATTGGCCAGGTCATTCGCTCCAAAGACAAGGTGCTGCCGCTGTTCGTGAGCCCCGGCCACCGCTGCGACCAGGCCACCGCCACCCGCCTCACGCTGGCCTGCTTGCGCGGCTACAAGCTGCCCGAGCCCACCCGACTGGCCGACCACTGGGCCGAAGAGTTCAAGAAAGAAATCCGGTAGCAATTCGGAGGGTTTGCAACGACTCACCGGCTTCGGCGGGCAGGCCCAGCAGCCCGGCCACGGCCCGGTACACCACCGTCGGCCCACCTGGCGCGCCCAGAATGCCGGTTTCGCCCGCCGCCGGCTGCGACTTGCTGAGTTTGCGGCCCGCCGCGTTGGCCAGCAGGGGGTGGTGCTGAAACTGAATCTGCGCGGTGTTGAAGGCGGCAGTTTCGGAAAGCTGCGCGGCCAGCCAGAGCTGAGCGGCGGTGCTGGCCTGCAAGTCCAGGCCGCGCACGATGAGCGTGGTGCCGAGCCGCAAATCGTCCACGACGGACGCTACCTGGTAGGCCGCCACGCCGTCTTTTTTGCGAATGATAAAGTCGGGCATGAGGGCTGCCAGCAGCACCGTGGTTAGTCCCTGCTGTCCGTCAGTGAAGTGTATTTCGGTGCCGGCGGGCACCCGCGCCCGCCAGGCCGCGCCGGGTGTGTCGAGGGTTTCGGGCGGCGCCAGCGAAGCCAGCAGGGGGGCGGCCCCGGTGGTACGCGAGCGGGTGCTGGCCTGCACCAGGCCCGGCCGCTGGGCGAGGCGGCGCAGCACGGCGTTATACTCGGGCAGGTAGAGCAGCTGCGAATAGTGGCGCAGAAAATCATCGGGCCCGGTCGGGCCGTAGTCGTAGTCCAGCCCCAGCCAATCAATAACCCGGAAGATATTGTCCAGGTAGGGCCGCCGCAGCCGGGCGCGGTCCAGGTCGTCGATGCGCAGGTGCAGCACTCCGCCGGCCTGCCGGGTACGCAGCCAGGTGAGCACGAAGTTCACGGCGTTGCCCAGGTGCAGCAAGCCGCTGGGCGTAGGAGCGAGGCGGGAAACGACGGGAGGCATAAGGAACCGGGGAGGACGACTAAACTCCCCTCCTTTTTTAAGGAGGGGATGTTTTCGCGTAGCGAAAACGGGGGTGGTGCGCGTCATTGAACGAAGAGCGAACATCGCCGCTGAGACGACGCCCGAATGGCGCGGCAACTATCGTTTATCTATCGTTCAACGACCTGCACCACCCCAATTTTTGCTACGCAAAAATGTCCCCTCCTTAAAAAAGGAGGGGAGTTTGCCGTGCTAGTGTCTTCTTACCGCACCAGCACCCACGGCTCATTCACCTCGTGCGCCCGCAGCTGGCCGAAGATTTCCAGCGCCAGGCCGTGCCGGGCAAAAACCGCCTCCACGGCCGCCTCGCCGCCCGGCGCCACGCACACCAGCAGGCCGCCCGAGGTTTGCGGGTCGCAGAGCCAGTGCTTTTGCTCGTCGGTGAGGGGGCCGACCTTGTGGCCGTAGCTCTGGAAGTTGCGCACCGTGCCGCCGGGGATGGCGCCCTGGGCGCGGTAGGCTTCGGCGGCGGCCAGCCGGGGGATGCGGGCGAAATCTATTTCGGCGGTCAGCTGGCTGCCCTCGCAGACTTCCGACAAATGACCCAGCAGCCCGAAGCCGGTGATGTCGGTTAGGGCCGTGACTTCGGCCAGCCGGCCCAGGTCAGCGCCGATTTTGTTGAGCTGCATCATGGACTGCGGCGCGATGTGCTCGTCCTCGGGGCGCAAAATGCCGCGTTTCTGGGCCGTGGTGAGCATGCCCACGCCCAGCGGCTTGGTCAGGTAGAGGCGCGAGCCGGCCGTGGCCGTGTCGTTGCGCTTGAGATTTTTCTCCTCCACCAAACCCGTGACGGCCAGCCCGAAGATGGGCTCCGGCGCGTCGATGCTGTGGCCGCCGGCCAGCGGAATGCCAGCCTCGGCGCAGATGGCGCGGGCGCCCTCCAGCACCCGGGCGGCTACTTCGGGACCGAGCTTATCGACCGGCCAGCCGAGCACGGCAATGGCCAGCAGGGGGTGCCCGCCCATGGCGTACACGTCGCTGATGGCGTTGGCCGAGGCAATGCGCCCGAAATCATAGGCATCATCGACGATGGGCATGAAGAAGTCGGTGGTGCTGATGACGCACTGCCCGGCCGGGCCGCCGGGCAGGCGGTACACGGCCGCGTCGTCGCGGCTGCCATTGCCGACGAGCAGATTGTCGTAGCTGGGCTGCGGCAGTGTGCTGTGCAGGATTTGGTCGAGCACGGCGGGCGCGATTTTGCAGCCGCAGCCGGCGCCGTGCGAGTATTGGGTGAGACGGATTTGGTCGG
The DNA here is from genome assembly GCA_964249885.1 of uncultured Hymenobacter sp. Taxonomy (GTDB): domain Bacteria; phylum Bacteroidota; class Bacteroidia; order Cytophagales; family Hymenobacteraceae; genus Hymenobacter. Next base: position 4,514 of record CAXUEM010000150.1, read on the forward strand.
TTTCGGGAGTAATCATATCAAGTCAGGTAGATTTTAGTGGAAACGGAAGCCGCAGTCCGGCGGTGCCGGCAGGGCGCGCGCGGCGCCAAGCGTCATTTGTCCCTTTACTTTTTAATTGCCTTCTTCGCCGGGTTTGGCGCGTGCCAGCACTCGCTCGGCATTTGCCGCCGCGTCCACCGCATCCACCGGTACGGGAATGACGGCCGAATTCACTTTTTTGCTTAGCCCGTAGCCGTAGGTTTTGTCGTAATAATCGAGCACCAGCTCCACCATGCGAGCCATGTGGCCGGTGGCAATGGCGTCCAGGGCTTCGGTGGTGGCCAGGCCGCCGAGGCGCTTGCTCAGGCGCTGCACGGCCTCGGCCAGCAGGGCGGGGTCCTGGCTGCCGTACTCCTGGGCAAGGTAGCTTACGCGGGCAGCGCGCGGCACTTCCAGTACGAAAAGCGGCGCCTGGCGCATCTGCTCGAAAAACGTTTTTGGGATGGTGAGGCGGCCGATTTGCAGGCTTTCATCTTCCACCCACACGGGCCGGTCGGTGGGCAAGGCCAGCAGGGCCTGGGCGAGGTTGTTCTCGAACTGCTCCTGGGTGGGCGCTTCGGGCTGGCCAATGGCGCCGAACGAGGAGCCCTTGTGGCAGGCCAGCCCTTCGAGGTCGAGCACCGGTTCGCCCAGTCGGGCCAATTCGTGCAGCACCTCGGTTTTGCCCGAGCCGGTGAGGCCGCCCAGCACGCGCAAGTCGCGGGGCCGGGCAAACTCGGCCAGCACGGCGCGGCGGTAGTCCTTGTAGCCTTTGTCGAGCAGCTGCACCTCGAAGCCGGCCAGTTCCAGCAGCCAGAGCACGGCGCCGGAGCGCATGCCGCCGCGCCAGCAGTGCAGGCGCACCTTCTTGTCGGGGGCCAGTTTCTTGGCCTGCTTCACCATGCGGCTCATGTTGGGGCCGAAGAAGTCCAGGCCCAGCAGCACGGCTTTTTCCTGGCTTACCTGCTTGTAGGCCGTACCGATGCGGGCGCGCTCCTCGTCCGAAAACAAGGGCAGGTTGAGAGCGCCGGGGATGTGGCCCTGCGCAAACTCAATGGGCGCCCGCACGTCAAGGATGGGCAAGTCAGCAGAAGGGGCGAGGAAATCAGCTAGGGGAAGACGGGGCATCAGCACGAAGTTACGCGGTTGTGGGGGGGGGGCGGGCGGTGCGCTGGGGGGGCGCCGCCCCCGCGCGCCCCCC
>CAXUEM010000150.1:5742-7460 GCA_964249885.1 uncultured Hymenobacter sp.
GTTCCGGGCGATAGTGGTACCACGACGGAAAAAGTCGTGGCACCACAACCGGCTTTCCGGCCTAGCCCGGTTAGTGCGTAAGTTTGCGGCACTTTGCCGATGGTACGGGTTCTTGCCTGGCCGCGGTTTCTCACGTCGCTCCCGTTCATGCTGACTGTTTTACTGCTCTTTTTCCCCGCGGTGGCTGCCCTGTTGCTGCTGCTTGTCAAGGGCCGCGCGGCCCGCGTTCTGGCTCTGGGAGCCGCTTTGCTGGAATTTGGCTTGGCCGCCTACGCCTTCGGGTATCAATACGCCGGGCCGGCGCTGGGCAGCAGCGGCGCGGCGCGGCTCAGCTTCAGCACCCCCTGGATAGCCACGGCCGGCATCAACTTTCACGTCGGTTTGGACGGGCTGAGCTTGCTGCTGGTCTTGCTCACCACGTTTCTGGTGCCGCTGATTCTGCTGGCTTCGTTCCGGCACGAGTACCGCAACGAGTCGGCGTTCTACGCCCTGGTCTTGTTTATGCAAACCGGCCTCATCGGCGTGTTCGTGAGTTTAGATGCGTTTCTGTTCTACTTTTTCTGGGAAGTCGCCCTGATACCGATTTACTTTCTGGCCGGCGTCTGGGGCGGCGAGCGGCGGGCGGCGGTTACGTTTAAGTTCTTCCTGTACACCATCATCGGCTCGCTGTTTATGCTGGCGGGCTTCGTGTATCTGTACCTGCAAACCGGCCCCGGCGCGGGTGGCGCGGCGCACTCCTCGGAGCTGGCCGCTTTCACCAACCTCAAGCTGAGCGCAAGTGAGCAAAGCTGGCTGTTCTGGCTCATTTTCGCCGCCTTCGCCGTGAAGATGCCCATCTTCCCCTTCCACAACTGGCAGCCCGATACCTACACCGAGTCGCCGGCGCCGGCCACCATGCTGCTCTCGGGCATCATGCTGAAAATGGGCATCTACGGCTGCCTGCGCTGGCTTTTGCCGGTGGTGCCGCTGGGCCTGAGCGCGCCGCTGGGCGGCCGGCTCGTGATGGTGCTCTCGGTTATCGGCATTATTTACGGCGCCATTATCGCCATCCGGCAGCAGGATTTCAAGCGCCTGATTGCCTTTTCCTCGCTCTCGCACGTGGGCCTGATGGCGGCGGGCGTGTTCTCGCTCAACCTCAACGGCCTGCAGGGCGCCGCCGTGCAGATGCTGGCCCACGGCGTGAACGTGGTGGGCATGTTCTTCATCGCCGACGCCATCGAGCGCCGCACCGGCACCCGCCACATCCCCGACCTTGGCGGCCTCACCCGCCGCACCCCCCTGCTGAGCGTCTGCTTTCTGGTCTTGTTGCTCAGCACTGTGGCCCTGCCGCTCACCGGCGGCTTCGTGGGCGAGTTCTTACTCTTGGCCGGCGTGTACGAGTACAACGCCTGGCTGGGCGCGGTGGCCGGCCTGACCATCATCTTCTCGGCCGTGTACCTGCTGCGCCTGTACCAGCGCGTCATGCTCGGCCCTGACTCGGCTTACTCCGCTACTATCACCGACCTGACTGGCAAGGAGCTGGCCGTGCTCGTGCCGCTCATGGCGCTCGTGTTCTGGATTGGCTTGTTTCCCGGCACCTTCCTGCAACTCTCCGAGCCGGCCATGCAGGGCATTCTGGGGCTGGTGAAGCGGTGATTTGACTGCTAACGCCCAAATTAAGGTGGTCATGCTGAGCGCAGCGCAGCGGAGTCGAAGCATCTCTACCGCGTAAGTAACCT
>CAXUEM010000151.1:0-587 GCA_964249885.1 uncultured Hymenobacter sp.
GGTGCGGGCGGGGCAGGCCCTTCTCATACCGCGGCCGGGGCCGGAAAGTTTCTGCCGTACTTTGGCCGCCAAAGCAGTTGACCCTGAGAATTAAAAGCATGGATAACGATGATTTGTCGCTGGTAGTGGCCGAAATGCTCATTGAAATGCAGCAGCTCAAGGCCCGCATGGCCCTGCTGGAAAGCACTTTTGCCGAGGTGCGCGACGACCTGACCGCCATCCGCGAAAACACCCACGAGGCGCACCAGGAAATTGTGGGCCAGAGCAACCACATCCGCCAGATACTGGCCCGGGTGCAGGCCATCATCACCGAGCGGAACGAGCCCGGCGGGCTACCCCCTGCTGGCCCTGCCCCCGCAGCGGACGAGGCCGAAACGCCGCAGCGCTAAGCCGAATCAAGCTATGCGCGGCTCCTCTCACCTGGCCATCGGCCTCATCACCGGCGTGGCCGTGGCTGGCCTCGTGCCGGGCATTCCGTTTTCGGCGGCCGGCATTGCGCTGGCCGGCTTTTCCTCGCTCGCGCCCGACCTCGCCCCCCCCGAAAGCCGGCTCTCGCAGCGTTTGGGCTTCGCGCAGGGCTACGTGCG
>CAXUEM010000151.1:597-2693 GCA_964249885.1 uncultured Hymenobacter sp.
GCGCTGGGCCTTCATCCTGGTGGGGCTGGGGCTAGGCGCCTACGCCTACCTGTACGTGCCGCCCGGCTCCGAGCAGCGCCTGAGCTACACGGCGGCGCTGGCCTTTGGGCTGCTGGGGGCGGCGTTGCAGGGCGGCTCGGCCCGCAAGCTGGCCCTGCTGTTCACGGGTCTGAGCACGGTGGTGGCCGGCCTCTACGCCGAGCAGCTTTGGCTTAGCCTGCTGGGCACCTTCGTAGCCCTGGCGCCCTTCACCTCCCACCGCTCCTGGACGCATACCATCTGGGCCACCCTGCTCTGGACCTACATCGGCTACCTGGCCAACCGCAGCCTGAGCTGGCGCGGCGTGGCCCACTACGCCGGCGCCGGCTACGCCAGCCATCTGCTGGCCGACTCGCTCACCAAAGCCGGCGTGCGCTGGCTGCTGCCCGTGTCCGACTACTCGTTTAAAATCCCGCTCATCAGCACCGGCTCGAAGTCGGGCAACGTGCTGGAAGTCAGCATCTGTCTGGGCTACGCGCTATTGGTGCTGGGCCTGGTTGTCGGGCGCCTGGGCTTTTAGCTCAACAATAAAACCCCGGTGCGTTGCTAAATTAAAATTAGTCTGTTAGTTTCGCCCCGTGAGATGGCCATTATGGCCGCCCTTTTTAGGGGCTTTTACGAATTATATCCAATTAAAATTATAGCCGCCGCCCGCCGGGCCGCCGCGCCCGCTCTACAGTTCTGAATTTTCGAGCTGCTCCCGCCGGGGCAGAAAATTTGCCATTTCCGCTGGTTTTACCCGCTCTGCGCTTTCTTCTAACCAACTACCTTACTCATTTTTACCGCTACGCCCATGAATCAGATGAATAGCCCACTAGTTCGCATTGGTATCTTTTATGATGGCAATTATTTCCTCAAAATCAGCGACTACTACTATTTCCAGCACGAGCGCAAGGCCCGCATCAGTCTGGAGGGCCTGCACGAGTTTATTCGCAACCAAGTAGCCGAGGAAGAGGACATCGACCTGCGCCTGGCGCAAATCACCGAGTCGCACTTTTTCCGGGGCCGGCTCTCGGCCACCGAGGCCCGCGACAAAGACCGCCTGTTCCACGACCGCCTGCTGGATGACATCCTGATGAACCTGGGCGTGTGCACCCACTACATGCCCCTGAAAACCCGCGACGGCCGCCTGCAGGAAAAAGGCATCGACGTGTGGCTGGCCCTGGAGGCCCTGGAGCTGGCCCTGCACAAGAGCCTCGACGTGGTGGTGCTCATCGCCGGCGACTCCGACTACGTGCCGCTCATCCGCAAGCTCAACACCGTAGGCACCCGCGTGATGCTGCTGAACTGGGATTTCAAGTACGAGGATTTCAAGGGCGAAACCCGCGTCACGCGTGCCTCGCAGCAGCTGCTGGAGCAGGCTACCTACCCCGTGGCCATGCACGCCGTCATCGACCGCGGCCTGCAGGAGCAGGATGAGGTGGTTGAGGCCATGTTCGTAACCCAGACCGAGCCGGCCGCCTTCGCGCCTGCTTCGACCTCGGCTGCCGCGGCGCCCAAGCCCGTGCGCACGGCCGGCCCCACCGCCGCCGGCCCTCCCGGCACGCTGGGCATGAGCACGATTAAAAACCTCAAGAACGGCTTCGGCTTTGTGGTGATGCCGCCCAACAACCTGTTCTTCTCCTACGCCGACCTGACCGAAGGCGACTTCAACGACCTGCGCGAGGGCGACTGGGTGGAGTTCACCGTGGGCCGCAACCACCGCGACGAGGACTGCGCCCGCAACGTGCGCAAGGTGCCCGCTCCGCAGCTCGGCGATGAAGAATACGACCACGTGAGCAGCGACAGCCTGCGCAGCACCGTGGAGCTGTAGAAGAGTGAGAAGGTGAGAAGGTGATGGGGTGATGAGGTGAAGGGCAGTTTTCTTCTCACCTCATCACCCCATCACCTTCTCACCTCATCACCGCTTTACCCCAGCATTTTTCCAAACTCCCGCTTGTCGGCCGGATAGCGGTTGAAGGTGCCCAGGCCTTGTGCGACGGCCGTTTCGCGGCCGTCGTCAGCCAGCCGGAAAATGACCGCGCTGCTTACAATCAGCTTATTGCCGGTGTACTCAA
>CAXUEM010000151.1:2703-7414 GCA_964249885.1 uncultured Hymenobacter sp.
ACTTTAGCGCGGGCCAGCAGGGAGTCGTGCAGGCGCACGGGCTGCAGGTAGTTCATTTTGAACTCGACCGTGGATACGAACTCGCCGCTCGTGAAGGCCCGCGTGAGGGCGGCCGCGCCCAGGGCCGCATCCATCAGGCCGGCCAGCACGCCGCCGTGGGCCGTGCCGGGCGAGGACAGGTGCTCTTCCTTGATGCGCATGCGGTACTCAGCCTGGCCGGGGGCGGGCACGTGCAAGGTCATGCCGTTGGTCTGGCCGTAGCGGTTGATGCGGTTGTAGGCAGCCACCAGGGCCGGCCAGTCGGGGGTAGGCATAACGCGGACGAAAAAGAAAAAGGCCGGCTGAGCGGCGGCCAGCAGGGGGCGGGGCCGCGCCGGCCGGGCAAAGAAACGCCGGCATCGTGATGGGCGGCCGGCCGCCGGCCCCGAAACCACGGGCGGCCACCCGCGTAGGGCAGTAGTGCGGCCCGGGGCTTTACGGGTGTTGAGTTGCCGGCCGCGCCCCTTTCGCGCTCCTGCCTGCCCGCCATGCTGCAGCCTCTGACCTTCGCCGAGTTTTATCCGCGCTACCTGCGCGAGCATAGCCGCCGCGGCACCCGGGTGCTGCATTTTGCGGGCACCTCGCTTTTTATCGGGCTGGCGCTAGCGGCGCTGGTCAGCGGGCGCTGGGGCCTGCTGGCGGCCGGCATCGGGGCGGCCTACGGGCTGGCTTGGCTGGGACATTTCTTCGTGGAGCGCAACCGCCCGGCCACGTTTCAGCACCCCTGGTTTTCGCTGCTCGGCGACTTCCGGCTGTACGCTGATTTGTGGCGCGGCCGGGAGAAGTTTTAGCCTGAATGCTCCCATTCGCCGGCCTGACCCCCGGCTGGCCCCTACCTTTGACCTTCAGTTTTGGCGGCTGCCGCGCCGGCGCCGGCCACCCGGCACCCCTCTCTTTACCCCTCTTCCCAACTCACCCTATGGCCTCCTTCGACATCGTGAGCAAAGTGGACCCGCAAACGCTGGAAAATGCGGTGAACACGGCTCAGAAAGAACTTCAGACCCGCTACGACCTGCGCGACACCAAGGGCGGCATCGAGCTGAACAAAAAGGAAAACACGATTCTGCTCTCGTCGGAAAACTCCATGCGCATCAAGGCGCTCGAAGACATCCTGCTGGGCCGGGTCGTCAAGCAGGGCATCGACGGCACCAGCCTTGACTTCACGGCCGAGGAGCAGCCCAGCGGCGCGCTGGTCAAGAAAACCATCAAGGTGCGCGCCGGCGTCGATAAGGAGTTTGGCCGCAAAATCATCAAGGCCATCAAGGACGCCAAGGTGAAGGTGGAGGCCCAGATGCAGGACGACCAGGTGCGCGTGTCGGCCAAGAAAATTGACGACCTGCAGGCCGCCATCGCCGTACTGCGCAAAACCGACATCGGCCTGCCGCTGCAGTTCGTGAATATGAAAAGCTAATCGCGGATGGTGCAGATGCATCGAGATAACGCAGATTCGGGCTGGATTCTGGGTTGTTTCGCTCCGTCACTCTGTTTGTCTGCTTCTCTTTTAAACTAATCAAGCTTAACTCCCGCCAGAACGAATCTGCGTTATCTCGATTCATCTGCACCATCTGCGATTCATGTACGACTTTTCTGCCTTTGCCCAAGCCGCCACCTGGGTCAGCCTGCTCACGCTGACGTTCATGGAAATCGTGCTCGGAATCGACAATATTATCTTCATCTCCATCGTCGTCAACCGCCTGCCCGAGGCCGAGCAGGCCCGGGGCCGCACCATCGGGCTGCTGCTGGCGCTGGTGTTCCGGGTGGGCCTGCTGCTGAGCATTTCCTGGATTGTGAGTTTGCGCTCGGCCTTGTTCACACTCTCGCTGCCCTGGGCCGAGCAGCCCTTCCCGGTGAGCGGGCGCGACCTGATTCTGCTGGCCGGCGGCTTGTTTCTGATGTACAAGAGCACGACCGAGATTCACGACAAGCTGCAGGGCGAGGAAGAGCACGACGAGGCCAGCCGGGCCCGGACCACGCTGGCCGGCATCATCGCCCAGATTATCCTCATTGACATCGTGTTCAGCTTCGACTCCATCCTGACCGCCGTGGGCCTCGTGGACAACGTGCTGGTCATGATTGCGGCCGTCGTGATGGCGATGGGCGTCATGCTGGCCTTCTCGGGGCAGGTGGCCAATTTCGTAAATAAGAATCCCAGTATCAAGATGCTGGCCCTCTCGTTTCTGATTATGATAGGCTTTATGCTAGTCATGGAAGCCGCCCACAAGGAAGTCGAGAAAGGCTACCTGTACTTCGCCATGGCCTTCTCACTCATAGTCGAACTGCTAAACCTGCGCCTGCGCAAAAAAGGCAAAGCCGCCGTGGTGCTGCGCGACTCGCAGTACGACTAGCGCTGGCCCGGCAGGGGATTGAACGTCCGGCTGCCGCGGCAAGAAAGGCCTCTAAATACCACATAATCAAAAACCAGCAGGGGGTAGCGCAAACCACGTGGCTTGCGCTACCCCCTGCTGGTTTCCGGCTGAACGGCGGTTCAGCCGCTGATGATGCATTAATGGGCTACCACCAGCTTGCGCGTGGGATAGTTGCCCCCGGCCGCCTGAATGCGCACCAGGTAGATGCCGTTGGCTAGGTTGTTGGGCTGCAGGTAATAACCCAGGCGCAACTCCTCGGCCGGAAGGCGGGTGCTGAACACGGTCTGGCCCAGGGTGGTAACCAAGCTCAGGGTGACTTCAGTGCCGACGCTCACGGCGGGGTCAAAGGCACGGACGATAATCTCATCGTCGGTGCTGCGGGACGGGTTCGGGTAAAGCTCCACGCCGGGCTCGGCCAGCGGGTCGATGTCATTGGGCAGGGCAAAGCCGGGCTTGTTGTCCAGCGCACTGATAGTGCCCTGGTCGGCGTCGAAACCGATGCCGCGCCGGGCAAACACGCGCCAGATGATGGCGCGGTTGGCGCCGTTGAAGTTGGCCTTGTCGGCGGCCAGAATTGCGTCGCGGCCCGTTACGAAGCCGGGCCGGCAGGGCTGCAGCTTCAGGCCATCCATTACCAGTTGCATGGTTTTGTTGTTGCCGCCGGTGCCGTGGTAGAGGTCGGGGCTGTAGCCGTAGCGGGCAATCATGGCCCAGTTGAGGTCCCAGAGCACCGAGGCCCACACTTCTCCCACGTCATGGGTTTCAGTGTACTTGTCTTTCGCGACAATGGCGTAGGTCAGGTCATTTATTTTGAAGTCAGTCGAATATGGCTTGTTGCGAATGCCGGCGCCGGTGGTAGGCTGTGCCAGCACGTAAGAGCCTACTGAGCGCGGCATGGCGCCCGTATCGCCGGGCTTGGTCGTGAACCAGAGGCCGAAAAAGTCGCTCCAGCCTTCGCCCATTGTCTCATACGGGATGTAGTCGGGGTGGTCGGGCCGGCGGCCGTTGCTGGTAGGCAGGCAGTCGTTGCGCGACGGGCCACCGGTGAGGCGAATTGAAATGCCGTGGGTGTATTCGTGGGTTACAATCAGGTTGTCGAACGCGCCGTCGCGGTCGGCATTGACCGATGCCAGGCGCTGCACGGCAGCCGTGACGGGCGTGCCGCCGGCCAGCGCCGCCTTAATGCGGTTGCCGGTGGCCAGCGACACCATGAGGGCCGGAATGTTGATGCCATCGGCGGTGCCGCCCATCACGAAAGGCTCGCCTTCCACATTGTTGACCACCACCACGGCCACCGCCCCGGCCGCCTGGGCTGCCAGAATCTTGACTGAGAAGTTGCAGTCGCCCCGGTCAACCACGGCCACGTTGCCCCTGATTTCGGCGTCATTGACCAGCCCCGTGGTTGCGCAAGCCCGGCTCGGCATGGCCGAACCATCGTTGGCCACCACCAGCCGGCCCATAAACCGATTGGCCGGAAAGCTTGGCCCCAGTTGGCCCTCAATAGCGGTATAGGTGCCGGCAATGGCGCTGGGCGCGGTTATCTCGAACACCAGCCGGAAAGGCTGGGGCCACAAAAACATGTGCATCGATGAGGTATCGCCATCGACGCCGGTCGAGAAATAGGCGTTGTTGGTGTCGGTGGGGTCTTCGGCGACGGCCAGCACGGCATCGCGGGCTTTGCCCTGGCCAGTATAGTTGGTTTCCTGAAAATTGCCGCTGGCCTCGTTGAAGCCGTACTGAAACGACACGTCGTGCAGGGCGTTATTCAGGTAAAATAGGTTGGTGATGGCCGCATCGCGGTTGGCCGGCGGCTGGCGGTTGAAGTCATACGGAAAATCAAACTGCAGCTTGGCCCCCCCCTGGGGCGAATACACCGGGCGCGGCTCAGGGCCTGTATAGGCATAGACGTTGTTGCCGCGCGTGATGGTGTGCTCGGGGCCCACCCGGCCGTTGGTGTCGTGCCAGCCGAAAGGGGAGGCCTTCGGGTCGGCGGGGCTGGTCAGCAGGGCGCGGGGCCCAAAGCCCGGTCCTTCCACCGGAAACGGAAATACGCGGTAGGTGGCGCCATCTTCGGCGGTGCCGCGGCGCACCAACGCTTCTTTGGCCGGCTCAGCCCCTCCGGCTGGCGTGGCCGGGCGCGCGACGGGCTCATAAATTACCAGATTCGTCTGGCGCAGTACCTGCCCGGTAGTGGCGTCTATCTGCATTCGCCAGCGGTGGACGGTGCGCGGCGGGGCCACGGTCATCTCCCAGACCAAGAGCACCTGCCCATCCTCCTGCCGGGCCAGCATCAGTTCCACCGGAAT
>CAXUEM010000152.1:0-7359 GCA_964249885.1 uncultured Hymenobacter sp.
GCCCCCGCAGATTACCTGCGGGGGCTTTTCGTTTTCCGGCGCTTCGGCGCGCCAGCTGCCGCTTACTCATCCACCCGGGTTACCTTGAACTCGGTGCGGCGGTTGCGCTGGTACTCGGCCTCGGTTTTGGCCGTTTTCAGCACGGGTCGGGTTTCGCCGTAGCCCTTGGCCGTGATGCGGCTTTTATCCACGCCCTTGCTGATGATGTAGGCCACGGCCGAGTTAGCCCGGCGCTGCGAGAGCGTCTGGTTGTAGGCGTCCTTGCCGCGGGCGTCGGTGTGCGAACTGAGCTCGATGGTGATTTTGGGGTTGTCGACCAGCGTCTGCACCAGCTTGTCGAGTTCCAGGGCCGCGTCGGGGCGGATGTCGGCCTTGTTGTAGTCGTAGAAAATATTCTCGACCACAATGGCCTTGTTCACCTTGATGGGGTTCAGCGTGAGCAGCACGGGCACTTTCACGGTGTTGATGTCCTCGGTGAGCTGGCTTTGGGCCGGCGGCACGGGCGTGCTCAGGCTCTGGGCAGCTGTGAAATAGCCGCTGCGCTCGGCCACGGCGCGGTAGGTGCTGGCCGAGTCCACGCTGAACGTGAACTTGCCGCTGGTGTCGGTGGTGGTTTCGCCGGCGGGCTGGCCGTTTTTGGTCAGCAGTACGCGCTGTCCGGCGGCCGGCCGGGGCGTGGCCGCGCCGGTAGCGGGCACTTCGAGCACAGTGCCGTCGAGGGCGAAGAGCACCTGCTTGCGGGTCTGGCGCTCGAAGGCGTAGAGGTCGTCGGAGCCGGCGCCGCCGGCCCGGCTGGACGCGAACAGGCCGGTATTGGCGCTGGTGAAGAAGGGCGCGAAATCGTCGGCGGCGCTGTTGATTTCCGGCCCGAGGTTTACGACCTGGCCTTTCTCGACCCGAAACAAGTCGAGCTTGCCCAGGCCGGGCCGCCCGTCAGAAGAGAAGTAGAGCGTGCCGTCGGGCGCCACGCCGGGGAAATTGTCGTTGCCGGCCGTGTTGATGGCGTCGCCCAGATTTTCGGCCGGCGAGAAGCGGCCGTTGGCGTTCAGCGTAGCCTTGTAGAGGTCGTTGCCGCCCAGGGCGCTGGCGCCGCGGCGGCTGGAAGTGAAGTAGAGCGTGGTGCCGTCGGGGGCGAAGGCCGGGGCGAAGTCGTCGGCGGTGCGGTCGTTGATGTTGGCCAGCACGGGCGTGGTCCAAGCGCCGTCGCGGAAGTAGGAAACCCACAAATCGACGCTCTGCAGGGTGGTTTTGGCGCCATCGGCGGCTTTGTAATCGTTCTTTTTGCCGCTGTTGGAGCGGGCGAAGACCATGGTTTTGCCGTCGGGCGTGTAGGTGGCGCTGGCTTCGAGGCGGTCTTCGAGGTTGAAGAGCGGCTCGAGGCGGCGCACGGTGCCGCCGCTCAGCTGCTTGGCGTCATCGAACTTAATGGCGTAGAGGTCAGAGTAGTTGTCACCGTTGCCGGGGTACTTTTTGCCCTCGCGGCTGGACGCAAACACCACCTCGCCGGTCGAAGCCAGTAGCGAGGCGCTGAAGTCGGCGCTGGCCGAGTTGACCTGGGCCAGCGGGCGCACCTTGTAGGTAGCCCGGCTGGCAGCTAAGGCCTTGCTGGCCAGCGCGTTTTTGGCTTCGGTCTCGGCGCGGGCGGCCAGGGTGCGGTTGGTGCCGCTCTGGGCGTAGGTGCCGAACTGCGCGGCGGCCTCGTCGAACTTGCCGTTGGCCCGCAAGGCCTCGGCGTAGCGGAAACCGGCGTCGGCCGAGCGCACCCGGCCGTCGAGGGCGGCCTTGTAGAAGGGCTCGGCCAGTTCGATGCGGTTGGAGAGGCGGTAAGATTCGGCGATGCGCAGGTTGGCGCCGGGCGTGTTTTTGCCCTGCGTGAGGTCGGCCTTGTAAAGGGCAATGGCCGGCTCGTACTCGCCCCGCCCAAAAGCCTTGTCGGCCTTGCTGAGCTTGCCCGAGGTGGCGCAGCCGCCCAGCAGCGTGGTCAGGCTGGCCGCTACGCCCCAGAGAAATTGATTTCGCATAGAGTTTTAAAGAAGTAAGGGCCAGCCCAGCAGGGGGTAATCCTGGCAAAGTACGCTGACAATCCGGCTATATTCGATAATAAGTCAACTGCCTACAACCTACGCTGAAACGGGCGAGACGGCCACGGCATTGCCGCCAGCCGGCACAAAATACTTGCGCAGCCAGGTTTGGCCGGCCGGCGCGGGCCAGCCGGCCGTCAGTGCGCCCTTGGTGCCGAGAGTATTGTCAAAATACAAGCTTTCGGCCGTGATAGTGCCCGCCGCCGCGGCCGCGCGCAACTCGCGGCGCTCGAACAGCTGCACCTGCCCTTCGAGCAAAAACGCGAGCTGAGACTTTTCCAGTAAGCTGAGTCCAAGCTGCGCTTCCAGGCCGCGCACGAAATGCACCGATGCATCAATCGAGCAGCCGCTGGCGCCGGCCTGCCGCTCGTCGAGGCCGATGAGCAGAAACTGCCGGTGTTGGAACGCCGCGCCGGCCAGCAGGGCCCGGCCGTGGCTGGCCCAGCCCGCCGTAAACTGCGCCAGCAGGGGGTCGGCCAGGGCAAGCTCGGCGTCGGTGAGCGGGCGGCTGGCCTGGTAAATCCAGACGCGGGCGTGGTCGGGAAGTTGGTCGAAGGAGGTCATAGAGAAATATAGAAACGCTGGGGCTGGGCGGTCCGGTCCGACGGCCGTAGGCAGCCCGGCCGGACGGGCTGATGGCGCGGCTTGTTGCAACTACTGCGCCGCCGGGAAAGTGCCGTTATCCACGTCGAGAATGAACTGCGTCAGGCCCTGGAAATAGGTCTGCTGGTCGTCGTACACGGCCATGGGGGGGGCGTGGGGGCTGTAGTGGTGGCGGGGGCGGTGCCGGTGCTGGGCTAGCTACTTCTTGTGGGGGGGGTGGATGGGGGGGGGCGCGGCGCCGATGGCCAGGGTGGGCACGCGCAGCTCGGGCAGACGCTTTTTCACGTCCCAGGAGCTGAGTACGGCGCCTTTGGTAACGCCGAATTCGCTCTGGCCCTGCATCGAGACATACACCTGCTGGTTGAGGTGGCGAAAGGAGCGTCGCACGGGCTCGGGCCACTGGCTCAAGGGCCGGCGCAGCACGTGCTCGGGGTAGTAGTTGGCCTCGATGAGCTGCATGTAGCGCGGGTTGGCATAATCGCGCTTTTCCTCGAAAGCCAGAATTTCCTGCAGCACCTCGGACTTGAGCTTGGGGCCCAATACTTCGTGGGCGTAGGCGTTGTACTCGGGCATGGAGGCTACCATGTTGGAGATAATCAGCCCCTTCAAGTTCTGCTGGTACTTCAGGGCGTATTCCATGGCCAGGATGCCGCCCCAGGAATGGCCGAACAGGTAGAAGTTGCTGCTATCAAGCTTCAGCGCCCGGCGCACCTGCTCGACTTCCTCCACGAAGCGGGCGGTGTTCCAGAGACGCGGGTCTTTGGGCCGGTCGGAGTTGGACGAGCCGAGCTGGTCGTAGTAATAATATTCGATGCCCTGCTGAGGCAGGTAGGAGTCGAAGGCCTCGTAGGCTTCGTGGCTCATGCCGGGTCCACCGTGCAGGATAAGCACCTTCTTGCCGGGGCTGTGGCCTACGCGCTTGGTCCAGACCCGAAAATTGCCCTGCGGCGTGGTAATCGGAATCAGGCGCACGCCGCCGTTGAGCTGGTCTTCGGGGTGGCGGCCGGTGGTGTCGTGGTAGGCGGCCAGCCGGGGGGCGGCCGTGGTTTCAGCGGTGGCGGCAGCTGAGGTGGTGGCGGGCTTTTCCTGGCAGGCCGCGGCGCCGAGCAGCAAGAGCAAACTGGCCAGCAGGGGGTAGAAGGCTCGGGTCATGGCAGCGCAAAGACAAGATGAGCAGAGCTGTCGCCCCGCCGTGAATCGGGGCTAAAGGTAGGGCGCCGACGATTTATGGGGAGCAGTGAAATTCAAGCCACAGAAGTGTTAAAGCCCCCGCAAAGCAACCCGACATCACCACGCCGAATTTTCGGCCGGGCTGGGTTACGCCGCGGGGGCTTTAACAAGTTTGCAGCTTGAATCTCGACCGTCCAGCTGCCTTACTGAGGCTAGCCAGCAGGGGGTACTTGCTCGTCGGGCACCGGAGGTTTACGCCTGCAGGCCCTCGGCCGAGGCAATGAGCTCGGCCAAATCGAAGACCTGCACCTTGCTTTCCTGCTCTTTGTTTTTCACGCCGTCGTTCATCATGGTCATGCAAAACGGGCAGGACGTGGCAATGATGCTGCCCTGCAGGTCGTGGCGCGAGGGAATCTGCCGCTCCGTTTCCACGCCTTCAAGGCGAATTTCCTGGCCGCTGAGTGTGGCCAGGGCTTCCTCGGTGCGCTCGATGTTGATTTCCTTGCGGCCGGGCTCGGCTTCCTTCCACATCTGGGCGCCGCCGGCACCGCAGCACAGGCCGTTGGCGCGGCTGCGCTTCATCTCCACCAGGTCGGCGTCGAGCGTGGCCAGCACGTCGCGCGGGGCTTCGTAGATGTCGTTGGCCCGGCCCAGGTAGCAGGAGTCGTGGAAGGTGATGCGCCGGCCCTTGAACTCGCCGCCGCCGCTCACGCCCACCTTGCCCTCGTTGATGAGCTGCTGCAGGTAGGTGCTGTGGTGAATGACCTCGTACTCGCCGCCCAGGGCCGGGTATTCGTTTTTGATGGTGTTGAAGCAGTGCGGGCAGGCCGTCACGATTTTCTTGATGCCGTAGCCGTTCATCGTCGTGATGTTCTGCATGGCCTGCATCTGAAACAGAAACTCGTTGCCGGCGCGCTTGGCCGGGTCGCCGGTGCAGCTTTCTTCCAGGCCCAGCACGGCGTACTTGGTGCCCACGTGGTCGAGGATGCGCACAAAGGCCTGCGTTACGCGCTTGTACCGGTCATCAAAAGCGCCGGCGCAGCCCACCCAGAACAGGATTTCGGGCGTTTCGCCGGCGGCGGCCAGCTCGGCCATCACGGGTACGGTTACGGGACGCTTGGCGGTAGTTTCAGGAGTCATGTTTTAATAGTTAGAACGTCATGCTGAGCGCAGCGCAGCGGAGTCGAACCGAAGGAAGGCGTAAGCCAAGCATCTCTACCGCTCACTAAATCAGTCGTTCGTTGTAATTGATTAGCCAGCGGTAGAGATGCTTCGACAAGCTCAGCATGACCGCCTTGTTATTTATAAAGGGGCTAGGCCGTTGCAGTCATTGGCTTTTCCGCCACCATAATTCCCTCGGCCCAGTTCAACCTATCCGAAGGCGAGAAGGCCCAGGGCGCGCCGTTGTTCTCGATGTTGGAGAACATGGCGTTGAGCGCGGCCGGGGCGGCCGACTCTTCCAGCACCAGGAAGCGGCGCATCTCGATGATGCTTTCCAGCGGGTTAATATTCACCGGGCAGCTTTCCACGCAGGCGTTGCAGGTGGTGCAGGCCCAGAGCTCCTCGGGCGTTACTTTGCCGCGCAGCAGGGTGGCTTCGAGCAGGTCGGCGTGCACGCGCTCGGTGCCGGCGGCTTCTTCGTTGTAGCGGTTGGGCTGGAAAATCAGCGGCGAGTTGTACTTCTCTTCTACCCTATCGCGGGTGTCCATGATGATTTTGCGGGGCGAGAGCAGCTTGCCGGTCAGGTTGGCCGGGCAGACTGAGGTGCAGCGCCCGCACTCGGTGCAAGCGTAGGCGTTGAGCAGGTTGGTCCAGGGCAGGTCCTCCACGTCCTTGGCTCCGAAGGAGGTCACGGCCACCGCCGAGCCGTCGGGGCCAGGCTCGGGCGTGGGCACCACGTAGCTTGGGTCCATCATGGCCTTTACCTCGTGGGTGATGCTTTCCACGTTCGAGAACTGCCCCTGCGGCACCAGGCGCGAGTACCACACATTCGGAAACGCCATGATGATGTGGAAGTGCTTGGACGAAGGCAGGTAGTTCAGGAAGATGAAAATGCCCACGATGTGCGCCCACCAGCCGGCCCGCTCCATGAAGTGCAGCAGGGTGGCATCGCTCGGAAATGCGCCCACCAGCAGGGAGCTGACCGGGTAGGCGCCCGGCAGCGCGTCGCCGTGCAGCTTCAGGTCGGCGGTGTTCATCACGAACAGGGCCGTCATCAGCACCAGCTCGATGTAGAGAATCATGTCGGCGTCGAGCCGGGGCCAGGCGCGCATCTCCACGCCCGAGAAGCGGCGAACCTTCTTCACGTTGCGCCGCCACCACAGGGCAATAACGGCCAGCACCACCAGGGCGCCCAGCACCTCGTTGGTAGCCGTGAGCGCCGAGTACAGCGGGCCCATCACGCCCAGCGCCCGGTGCGTGCCCGTGATGCCATCAATCAGAATTTCAACAAGTTCGACGTTGATGACGATGAAGCCCACGTACACCACCAGGTGCAGCAGCGCCGGCGTGACGCGCTTAAACATCTTGGACTGCCCGAAGGCCACCAGCAGGGTCTTGCGGGCACGCTCGGCGGCGTGGCCGCTCATGTCGCGCTCCCGGCCCACGAGGATGTTGCGGCGCACTTTGCTTACCTGCCAGGCAAAAAGCCCGAACGCGGCTACGGCCAGCAATAGGAACAGAATATTGTCAAGGTAATCCAACATGCAGTAAAGGTAAGGCGTGGTGGGTTTGGGTCGGCAATTTAGTAGGCATGCCGAACATCCTACGCGTCGCTTCCCCACTCCAACTGAAAAATTTTGATTTAAAGTTGCGTCGTTTGGTTTGATTCGTACCTTTGCGGTCCCCAAACGCTAAACCGTTAGCGCGGCCGGGAGTTCGGCAACATAGCTCAGTTGGTAGAGCACAGCACTGAAAATGCTGGTGTCGTTGGTTCGATTCCAACTGTTGCCACAAAAAAAGGCCCTGGTAGTGTACCAGGGCCTTTTTCATTTTCGCCGGTTTTCTTTCGGCGAAACGTCGGCCAGAATGGCGGGGGCGCCCCGCCGCGGTGGCTAGTGCCCGCCGCCGTAGCTGGGGCGGTCCAGCTCGGGCTTTTCCAGGTTGCGGTTGGGGTGGCGAATGCCAGCGTCCTGGGCCTCGTCCTCGAGGCGGGCCTCGGTGGCTTCGTCAAGGTCGCTGACCGGCAGGTCGCCGGCGCCTTTTTCGGTTTCCGATACGGTGGGCCCGCCTTTGTGCTCACCTGACTGCTGATTCGATTTGCTGCTGCTGTGGTCGGCCATTTTGAATGGAATTAGGAGTTAAGAATTAGAAATGAGGCAGTAAGAATGTTGAGGTAATGCTTCATTCCTCACACTATCATTCTCACTGCTTTTTTTAAAAACCCTGGTCAATGGCGGTGTCGGTGGCGCCGGGGTCGGTGAGTTCGGCGTTGGTGTCGGTGCCCGTGATGGGTTCGGTGGGGCGGGGCTCCATCTGGCCCATGCCGACGTGGGAGTTGGGGTTG
>CAXUEM010000153.1:0-7315 GCA_964249885.1 uncultured Hymenobacter sp.
GCTTCGGGCCGCGGTCGGCCCCGGGCGGCAGCGGGCGGGGCGCGAAGGCCAGCAGCGCCGCGGCGCCGCCAAGCAGCAGGGAGTGAGTCAGGGCCTGTTTCATAGGGCAGTCAGGGAAGAAGGGTGAGAAGATGAAAACCGAGCTGCGAAACGCTTCCAGCGGCCGCGTGAGCGGCCCGCCGAAAGCGTCAGAGTAGTGCAATATATAATGGAAATAGCTGAACCCGAAGGCTCTTTTGCGCCGGAAATAACCGCTGAGTGTCTTGCAAACTTGCGGCCAGGCGGGACGGCCGCCGCCAAGCTCAAGCGTAGGCCGGGAGCAGCAAGCTCCTCCTTTTCCATGCTTGCGCCTTGCTCGCTAACTACTTGACGAGCGGGCGCTTGTGCCGTTCGCCGCCGCCAATGCTATAGACCCAGCAGGGCATGCGGGAGTTGCTTGCCGCCGCCGCGTTGTTGCCGCTGCCGGCCGTTTTCGCAGTTGACGCCGCCGGCTTGCTCGGGGCGCGGAAGGAGCGGACCAGCCCCCGGCCGGCCCGGCGAGGAGCCCCGCCCGTGGCGCAAACAAACTCTGGTTCGCGCGCCGCTTGGCCATAGCGCGCAGCGTACCTTTGCGCCCGAATTGCCCCAATTCGTACTTCATAATTTGTAATTCATAATCGAAAATAATGGGCCTCCGCTGCGGTATCGTCGGCTTGCCGAACGTCGGTAAATCCACCCTGTTTAATGCGTTGTCGAACGCGAAAGCTGAATCGGCCAACTACCCGTTCTGCACCATCGAGCCCAACGTGGGCGTCATCACCGTGCCCGACGAGCGCCTGCAGATTCTGGAGGCCCTCGTGAACCCCAAGCGCGTGCTGCCCACCATCATCGAGTTCGTCGACATTGCCGGCCTGGTGAAAGGCGCCTCCAAGGGCGAGGGCCTGGGCAATAAATTCCTGGCCAACATCCGCGAGGTCGACGCCATCATTCACGTCGTGCGCTGCTTCGACGACCCCAACATCGTACACGTGGCCGGCGGCGTCGACCCGGTGTTCGACAAAGATGTCATCGACACCGAGCTGCAGCTCAAAGACCTGGAAAGCATCGACAAGAAGCTGCAGAAATCCGAGCGCTCGGCCAAGGCCGGCGACGCCGTGGCCAAAAAGGAAGTCGTGGCCCTGCAGAAATTCAAGGCCGCCCTCGAAGCAGGGCAGAACGCCCGCGCAGTGCCGGCCACCGAAGATGAAAAAGAAGCCGTGGCCGACCTGCAGCTGCTCACCATCAAGCCCGTGATTTACGTGGCCAACGTGGACGAGGCCAGCATTGCCACCGGTGGCAACCAGCACGTGGCGGCCCTGCGCCAGCACGTGAAAGCTGAGGGCGCCCAGGTCGTGCTGGTGTCGGCCGCCATTGAGGCGCAGATTGCCGACATGGAAGACCCCGAGGAGAAAGAGCTGTTCCTGAGCGAGTATGGCCTCACCGAGTCAGGGCTAAACAAGCTCATCCGCGCCTCCTACGAACTGCTGAACCTGATTACCTACTTCACCGCCGGCGTGCAGGAAGTGCGCGCCTGGACCGTGCACCGCGGCGACAAAGCTCCCGCCGCCGCCGGCGTCATTCACTCCGACTTTGAGAAGGGCTTTATCCGCGCCGAAGTCATCAAGCTGGCTGACTATCAAGAGTATAAAACTGAAGTCAAAATCAAGGAAGCCGGCAAGATGGCCGTCGAGGGCAAGGACTATGTGGTGCAAGACGGCGACATCATGCACTTTCGCTTCAACGTGTAGGGTTGGTGAACTGACCGCAGACAATGAAATTACAAGCCCCACCGCATAACTGGTGCGATAATAACATGAGCGCTGAAAAGCTACAGTTATACTTGTTCTCAGCTAAAAAAGCGCTAGCGGATATCGATAGAGCAATCTTACAAGTTCATCCCTCCACTCAATATGAGTGCAGACAATATCGCGACGAGATGAATCAGTTTGTCTTGTTGTGTAAAGCACACATTGAAATGGGATTTTGGCGTGCCCCACTTCAGAAAGTTGGTATTAACTGGTTTTGGCTCATTTATGCGCTAAAGCAAGTTGTTAGCAACGACTTAAATGCAAAACCCTCGAACTTCGTGTTCGAGGGTTTTGCGAAAGAAGAGCTTATAGCTTTTTATCTTGAGTTGAGCAGTGAATTTGTATTTTCAACCTGGATGGGGACACTAGGCCAATAACGACTGCTTAGCCTACCGAAAAACCGCCTCTAGTGACAGCTCCACGCCAGTAGCCGGGTCGCGCAGGGTGCCGGTCGAAAAAGCCGTGATAGAGCCGTCGGGCAGAAACAGGTAGATGGTTTTTACAAATGGCACTACCAGCCAGGCTGATTGCACTCCCGCCGTTAAGTACTGCCTGCTGATTTTAGAAGCCACGGCGTCGAAGGCCTGCGTGGGCGACAGAATCTCGATAGCCGTAATGGGCGGTTGCGGATACCGCATGATGTCCTCTTGCCAGTTGTAAGTAAGCTGCGGCAAAATGGCCACGTCCGGCTTGTAGCGGCCCGTACTTAGCTCAAATTCCAGCTCAGTCAGAATGTCAAACTGCGACTCGTAAGCGGCAAACAACAGCGACGTGATACGGGTCGTTAATCGGGCGTGATTAAGCGACATGGTTTCTTCTAGAAGAACTTCGGTTTCGAGGATTTCCACGGCCTGCGTTTCCATAAGGCAAGTAAGGCAAGGTTTTTACCAAAGATAACCGAAACGGTCTTTACCGGCTCACCACCTTGTACAAGGTGCCGGCAGCCAGCCGGTCGCCGCGCTGCATGCCGTTGAGCACGGCCAACTCTTCGTGGCGGCTGGTGGGGACGCCGGCGGCGCTCAGGGCCTGGGCCAGGGTCTGGCCGCCGGTGGCGGTGCGGATGTGGATTTTCTCGGACTGCCGATTCAGCTTGCTGGCGTCGGTGAGGCGGGCATAGGAGCCAGCGACGCCCTGAAACTGCCGGGCATACGTGGCAAAGGACTGCGGCGAGGCCAGGCCTACAAAAGCCCAGATACTCTGGCCGTCCTGAATCAATTGGGCCAGCACCTGGGCGCCGGCCTGCCCCTGCTGGGCAGCTTGCGTGCCCTGAATTACGAGGGCCGGGAAGCCGTTGATGGTCGTTTTCTGGGCCTGGCCGCCCTGCAGGCCGATGCCCTTAGCCAGCCCCTGGGCGGCCTCATCGAGCGAGTTGCCGGGCGCGCTCAGGAACACCAGCAGGGCCTTGCCGTTGGGCTCGGCCATCTGGAACTGGGTGGGCGAGTTCTGCGAGCGCCAGCCGCTGGGCACCGGGAAGCGAAATTTCAGGTCGGGGCGGTAGAACACGCCGCCCTCCACGAAGCCCTGGCGCGGGTCCTCGCCGTAGGGCAGGCCCTCCAGCATGCGCAGATAGGATTCGCGGCCCACGTTAAGCTGGCCGCCGGTGCTCTGCTTAGCCTGGGCGGCCAGGGTTTTCACCGTTTTGTAGCGGTCAGCCGAGTTGGGGTGTGAGGACAGGAAAGACGGAATCTGGGAGCCGCCGCTGGCCTGGGTGTTGCGCTCCAGGGTTTGGAAGAAGTCAGCCATGTGCGAGGCGTCGTAGCCGATTTTGGTCGAGTACTTCACGCCCAGCTTGTCGGATTCGCGCTCATCGTCGCGGCCGTACTTGAGCAGGCCCAGGCCCGCCACCTGCGAAATCGGCTGGGCAATGGAAGCCACCCGCTTCGACAGGATGGAACCCAGCAGAATGGCGCCCTGCGTGATAGTGCCGCGGGTCTGCTGCTTCTGGCCGTGCCGGGCCGTGATGTGGCCCAACTCGTGGCCCAGCACCCCGGCAAACTGCGCCTCGGAGTTAAAGTGCGCCATGATGCCGCGCGTGAAGTACACGTGGCCCTGCGGCGTGGCAAAGGCGTTGATAATCGGCGAATCGACGATGGTAAAGCCGTAGTTGCCGGGCCGGTCCGACACCTTGTTCATTTGCTGGCCTTTCTCGTCAATCAGGCGCTGCAGGGTGGGGTTGTTGTAGAGGCCAAACTGGGCAATGACCTGCGGGTCGGGCTGGTTGCCGCCGCCCTGCTGGGGGGCAGCGGAGGCGCCAAAGGCGTTCAGAGCAGGCGTCGGCGTCGGGCGGACAGCGCTGCCCAGCGGCAGCAGCAGGGCCAGCATCGCAAAAGCGGGCAGGCGGTGAATGGGGAAGTTCATAGAAAGCAAAAAAGTAAGAGTGAGACGCGGCGGGCGCGAAACTGAGCCTTGCAACGCAAGCCAGTGGGCGGCGGGTTGCGTGGCCCCGTGCCGGATGCGTATACAAAGGCAGTGCCACCCCCGGCTGGCGGCCCGGCAGCCGGCCTTATTTGCCCACTATTTTGATAAGGGAACCAGCGTTGAGTTGCTCGTTGAGCTGCATGCCGTTGAGGATGGCCATTTCCTCGTGGCGCTTTGCGGGCACTTGCAGCGTGGTCAGGGCGGCGGCCAGGGTGCTGCGGTACTTCACGGTTTTCACCCGCACGTGCTCGGGCTGGCGGTTCAGCTTGTCGGGGTCGCTGAGGCGGTTGAAGTTCTCCATCACCGAGCTGAAGGTGGGCTGGTAGGCCGGAAAATCAACGGCCGAGGACGCGCCCAGCAGCAGGTAGATGGTTTTGCCGTCCTGCAGCAATTGCACCAGGGCCCGCACCCCCTGCTGGCCTGGCTGGCCCTGCTGTGGTTGCGGCTGTCCCCCCTGCTGGCTTTGCGGCACCTGGTCGGCCGCGAAGCTCAGGGCCGGAAAGCCATTGACCGAGGCTCGCTGCGGCTCCGAGATGGGCTGCAGGCTGAACTGCTTGACCAGGGCCTGCGCGGCTTCTTCCAGGGTGGCGCCGGGCGCCAGGGCCAGCATCAGCAGGGCCTTGCCGGCCGGGTCGGCCATCTGAAATTGCTGGGGCGTGTTCTGGGTTTTCCAGCCAGCCGGCACCGGGAAGCGGAATTTCAGTTCCGGGTGGTAAAAGGCGTTGTTTTCCACAAAGCCCTGGCGCGGGTCTTCGCCGTAGGTCAGGCCGTCGATAAGCTTGAGGTAGGACTCGCGGCCCACCGTTAGGTTTTGGGGGTTGCCGTTTTTGGCTTTCCACTCGTCGGCCAGCTGGTGCACGCGGTTGTAGCGGTCGGCGGGGTTGGGGTGGGTCGAGAGAAAATCGGGAATCTGGCTGCCGCCCTTCTTTTCCTGCTCGCGCGAAAGGGTCTGGAAAAAGTCGGCCATGTGCTTGGCGTCGTAGCCGATTTTCGAGGAATACTCCACGCCCAGCTCATCGGACTGGCTTTCGTCTTCGCGCCCAAACTTGAGAAACAGGAGCTGCATGCCCTGCATGGCCTGCTCGCCGAACTGCGCCAGCCGGGGCGAGGCTATCATGGCACCCATCAGGCCCACCTGCCCGATGATGGCGTTGGTTTGCTGCTTGGCCGAGTGCCGGGCCGTGATGTGCCCAATCTCGTGGCCCAGCACGCCCGCAAACTGCGCCTCGTTATTAAAATGGGCCATGATGCCGCGCGTGAAGTACACGTAGCCGCCCGGGATGGCAAAGGCGTTAATGACCGGCGAATCGACGACCCGGAACTGGTACGTAAGGTTGGCGCGGTGCGAGATGGCGCCCATCTGCTTGCCTTTCTCGTTGATGAAATTCTGGATTTTCTGGTCCGGGTACAGGCCCATCTGGGCGGCCACGGCGGGGTCGGACTGCTGGCCCATGGCTTGCTCCTGGCCCTCGGATACCAGCATGACTTCTTTTTTGCCCGTCACCGGGTTCACGGCGCAGCCGGTGGTCAGCAGCAGGGTGCCGGCGGCCAGCAGGGGGGTAAGCTTTTTCATAAACGCAACAAGGGCTAAGCGGTGGCCCTTGCAACGCCCGGCCCCGGATTTGGTTACGGCCGCGGTTGCCCCGGCGCTCAGGGCCGCCCGGCCGTATTTACCTGCTGATAGCCGACGAGCAAATCGGCCCGGGTGCCCGGCGGGCGGTAGTACACCAGCAAATCGTACTGATTCTCGGTGAGCTGGTGGCTGCCCTCGAAGTAGACCTCATCGGCCGGCGCGCCGGCCTTGGCGGCCACGGCGAAACTGTAATTGTAGTAGCCCTGCTTGAGCAGCGCCCGGCCCGTGTACTGCTGCTGGGCCTCGTTATAGGTCAGCTTAAATTCATCTTTCAGCTGCCAGTCGCTCAGGGCGCCGAATACATACACCGGGCCGGGGGCGGGCTGGGCGACTTTTAGATTAAAGGTCACGTCGGCGTAGTCGCCGTTGGTGGCGCCGTTGCCGAACTCGCGGTTCTCGAATACGCGCTGCCCGTTGGCGTCCTGGTACTGGTTGTAGGCCAGCGTGCCGCGGGGCTGCTCGGGCTGCAGCTCCACGCCGGTGGGGCGGGTGGTGCGGTTGAGGCGGGCCACGCCCAAGCCCACGGCCTGCAACGAGCGGGTGTCAAAGAAGCGGTACTCGCTCAGGCCGGGAAAGGCGTTTTCGTAGTTGAAATACTGGTAGTCGAGGCGCCGCTCGGCGTCGCGCACGAAGGTGGGGCGCAGGTTGTACCTGGCGTTGTCCCAGCGGTAGTTCTGGCGCAAGACCACCTTCACCTCGACCGCCGGGTTCACCAGCTGCACCGCCCCGTAATTAATGGCAAAATCAAGCTGCTGCAGGCGCTGCCGCTCCTGCCCGCCCGCCACCAGGCCCGGCCGCAGCTGCACATTCACCTGGTTTTCGTACACCAGCAGCCGGCGCGACACCAGCGGCGTGCCGCCCGGCCCCTGCACCAGCAGCAGGTAGTTGCCGCTGATTTTCACCGGCGGTACCCGCAGCCGGTAGTGGGTGTAGGGCACCAGCGTGTTCACGGCGGGGCGGTAGTCGGTTATCAGAAACTCGTTTATCTCGCTCAGAAACTGCAAATCCGTGAGCACCGAAGGCTGCCAGTTCTGGTCGCAGTGCATGAGCTTGGCCGTCAGGCGCTGCTGCGGGGCATTGAGCCGGTCAAATTCCAGCGTGAAGCTGGCCTGCCCCAGCGGCGCCACCGGCGGCTGAAACACCTCATTGGGCTGGCCCGTGGCCACGTAGCACTGCACCGAGCGCAGGTCAGGGTCGTAGATGTAGTCCTGGTAGCGCAGCACCCGGTCGGCGTAGTACTCGGGCGGCCGGGTCTGGCCGGGTGCGCTGGCGCGGGCGTTGGGGTCGGTGATGGGCGTGCCCAGCGGCACGCAGGCAGAAGTTAGAAGCAGGAGCGGAAGCAGACGGCGCATAGACGAAAGTAAGGCCGCCGGCCGAACACCCCGCGCCGCCGGCGCCCGCGGCGCGGCCCCGGGCCGGCCGGGCGCCGTAGCTGCGT
>CAXUEM010000154.1:0-7291 GCA_964249885.1 uncultured Hymenobacter sp.
TGCGCATCTACACCACCATCGACTCCAGGATGCAGGCTCACGCCGAGGAGGCCCTGCAGGAGCGCATGAAACGCCTGCAGCGCGACTTCGACCGGTTCTGGCGCAACCGCGACTCCGAGCCCTGGGTAGATGAAAAAGGCGAGGTCATCCCCGACTTCATTATGACCCAGATGAAGCGCACCGACTCCTACAAAAACCTGACGGCGCGCTACAAAAACCAGCCCCAGCGCCTGGATTCGGCCCTGAACGCCAAGCGCCCCATGAAGGTGTTCACCTGGAAGCGCGACGACCGCGACACCACGCTCATCATGTCGCCGCTGGACTCTTTGGCCTATTACAAGCACTTTCTGCGGGCCGGCATGATGAGCATGGACCCCTTCACCGGCCACATCAAGGCCTGGGTGGGCGGGCTGAACTACGACTTCTTCAAGTACGACCACGTCAAGCAGGGCCGCCGCCAGGCCGGCTCCACCTTTAAGCCCTTCGTCTACCTGACGGCCCTCGACAACGGCTACTCGCCCTGCGACCGGATTCGCGACCAGCGCGTGACCATCAACTACGTTGAGAACGGCCAGCCCATGGAGTGGAAGCCCGACAACGTCACCCGCGAGTACACCGGCTCCAACATGACCCTGCGCCACGCCATGGCCCGCTCGGTCAACTCCGTCACGGCTCAATTGACGGAAAAAGTGGGCTGGGAGAACGTGGCCAAATACGCCAAGAAAGTTGGCATCACGTCCCCCCTGCTGCCGGTGCCCAGCATCGGCCTGGGCTCGGGCGGCGACGTGAGCGTGTACGAAATGGTGAATGCCTATTCGACTTTCGTCAACACCGGCTTCCGCAGTGAGCCGCGCATCGTGACGCGCATCGAGGACCGCAACGGCAACATCATCAAGCAGTTCGACCCCCGGCAGCAGCGCGCCATTCCGGCCGAAACGGCTTGGCTCATGCTGTATATGCTGCGCGGTGGCATGGACGAGCCCGGCGGCACCTCCCAGGCCCTGTGGGAATACGACCTCTGGCACAAAGACAACCAGATTGGCGGCAAAACCGGCACCACCTCCAATTACTCCGACGGCTGGTACATGGGCGTGACCAAGGACCTCGTAACCGGCGTCTGGGTGGGCGGCGAAGACCGCAGCATCCACTTCCAGGGCTCCCAGCAGGGGGAAGGCGGGCGCATGGCTCTGCCCGTGTTCGGCAAGTACATGGAGAAAATCTACCAGGACGAGCGCCTGGGCTACGACTACGGCTCTTTTCCCAAGCCTTCCGGCAAAATCAGGAAGAAGTACAACTGCGTCTCAGGCGGCGACGGCGGCTCCCGGCGCCGCGCCGTGGCCATCGACACGGTAGAGACCGACAACTTACTAGAGCTGATGAACAGCGTAGGCGCACTGCCCCCGGATAGCGCCGGCGGGCGGTAAAATTGGCCGCTTAGCTGTGGTCAGGCAGGCTTCAGGCGCCAGCCGGGAACGTTATGCTTTCGCCCCGTAGAAAGCTTCCAGCGCCGCCCGCAACGTCGGGTACTCGAACTCAAAGCCCGTGGCCAGCACTTTTTCGGCGCTCACCCGCTGCGAGGCCAGCACGATGTCGCTCATCTCACCCATCAGCAGCTTCAGGCCGAAGGCCGGCACCTTGGGCAAAACCAACGGCCGGTGCAGCACCTCGGCCAGAATTTCGGTAAAGGCCTCGTTGGTGACCGGATTGGGCGCCACGGCATTGTACACGCCCGCGTACTGCGCCTGCTCCAGCATAGCGATGAACAGCCGGCACAAGTCGTCGATATGAATCCAGGACAGGTACTGGCGGCCGTTGCCGAGCACGGCGCCCGCCCCCAACTTCACCGGCCGGGCTATGGGCACCAGCGCCCCGCCCTTGTCGCTGAGCACCACGCCGATGCGCGGAATCACGGTGCGCAGGCCCAGCGCCGCGATGGGCGCGGCGGCCAGTTCCCACTGCTGCGACACGTCGGCCAGAAAATCGTGGGTGGGCACGGCCGGTAGCGTTTCCTCGGTCAGCAGGGCCGCGCCCGCGTCGCCGTAGATGCCAATGGCCGAAGCCGATATCACGGCCTGCACGTGGTGCGCCCCCTGCTGGCTCAGCTCGCGGTGCAGCAAAGCCAGCCCACCAAGCCGGCTGGTCATAATGTCCCTTTTGCGCTCGTCGGTCCACTTGCCGTCGGCCACGCTGCTGCCGGCCAGGTTCACGATAAAGTCGGCGTAGGGCACGGCCGCTTCGTCGATGGTGCCGGCGCGCGGGTCCCAGCGGAAGATTTTGTAGTGCGCGCTCTTGGCCGGCTCGCGGCTGAGCAAGGCCACCTCGTAGCCCGCATCAATCAGCAGCTCCGCGAGCCGGGTGCCGATGAGGCCGGTGCCGCCGGTGATAAGAACCTTCATTTTTAGTGATTAGTGGTTAACGACTAGTGGTTAATGAGCTCACCACGCGGGTTGTAGCAACGCCACTACTCACTCGCTTCATTTTCCAATTTGCCGCAGGAACTCACTGCGCAGCTGCGCGTCCAGCCCGAACTTGCCGCCGTAGTCGGCCGTGAGCGTCGAGCTGCTCGTGTCGTTCACGCCGCGGCTCATCACGCAGAGGTGGTCGGCCTCGATGAGCACGGCCACGTCGGCGGTGCCCAAGCTCTGGCGCAGCTCCTCGGCAATCTGCCGGGTGAGGCGCTCCTGCACCTGCGGGCGGCGGGCGTAGTACTGCACCACGCGGTTCAACTTGCTCAGGCCTACTACATTGCCGGCCGGCAGATACGCCACGTGCGCCTTGCCGATAATGGGCACGAAGTGGTGCTCACAGCACGAGAAGAGCGTGATGTCGCGCTCGACCAGCATCTCGTGGTACTCGTAGCGGTTCTCAAACAGGCGCACCTCGGGCCGCTGGGCGGGGTCGAGGCCGCGAAACCACTCCTGCACGTACATTTTGGCTACCCGGCGCGGGGTGCCGGCCAGGCTATCGTCGCTCAGGTCCAGGCCCAGCTCGTTCATAATGGCGCGAAAGTGCCCGGCAATCCGGTCAATTTTGTCGGCCTCGGGCACGGCAAAGGCGTCGGCGCGCAGCGGGGTGCGCAGGCCTTCGGGCAGCTGCGCGTCGCCGGCCGTCAAATCAGAAGAATTATCCATAGTACTCGACAAAATTACGGTCTGTCTCATAGAGCGTGACCGAAAGCACCAGTTCCGGGGCCAGGTGCGGGCGCAGGCGCTGCCAGATAACAACGGCGATGTTCTCGGCCGTGGGATTGAGCTTGGCAAACTCCTCCGTGTCGAGATTGAGGTTGCGGTGGTCGTAGCGGTCCAGCACCTCTTTTTTTATCAGGTCGCTCAGGCGCTTGAGGTCGTAGAGGTAGCCGGTTTCGGGGTCCACTTCGCCGGTCAGGCGCACGGTTAGGTTGTAATTATGGCCGTGGTAGTTGGGGTTATTGCACTTGCCAAAGACCTGCGCGTTGCGTTCGGCGCTCCAGGCCGGGTTGTGCAGGCGGTGAGCGGCATTAAAATGTTCGGTGCGGCAAACGGTGATGGGCATAGGCGGAGCTAACCCCGGCAGCGCAGCCTTTGTTTCGAAAAGCGCGGCGGAAGCGGGAAAACGGCGATTTATGGCATAAGGCCTAGTTGGATTATAAATAAACCAACAATCTTGTCAAAATTATAAAAAATAGGCTCCATTAATTGACCCGACCCATATAAACCCCTTAAATTTGAAAGACCGTACCTGCAAGCACCTGGTATGCTAATTGCACTTTTGACTTTACTACTAACTTTTTCTAATCCCGTTACAACATGAAACGAAGCGTACTCCTGGTTTTTGTACTGTTTCTGGCCACGCTCAGCGGCTACGCGCAGAAGTCGCCCGTCGATGAGGCGGAAAACACTATCAACAACATTCCCCGCAAAGGCCAGCGCGTGAGTGTGCAGCTCGACAACAAGCGCGTGGAAACCGCCTGGGCCCGGAGCCTGACCGAGAAATTTCCCGGCAAGGTGAAGAACAACAAGGGCGTCATCACCATGGATGGCATCACCATTACTGATATCGCGCCCAACCCGATTCGCGTTATCAGCAAGGTTGACGCCTCGCCCACGGGCACGAGCGTATGGTGGAGCATCGACCTGGGCAACGCCTACCTGGGCAAGGAAGCCACGCCGGTGCAGTGGAAAGCCGCCGAGAAGTACCTCAAGGACTTCGCCCGGCAGATGTACCGCGAAGACCTCGTGGCCCAGATTTCGGAGTCGGAGCGCGCCTTGACCGCCTCGCAAAACAACCACCTGGCCGTCATTGCCAAAGGTGACGCCATCAAGCGCGACATCGAGAAGAACAAGGCCCGCAAGGTAGAAATCCAGCAGCTGCTGGCCGCCAACGCCGCCGAGTTGCTGCAGTTCAACAACCAGGTTGACCTGAACCTGAAAGAGCAGGAGGCCGCTCGCGCCGACATTGTGAACATGCGCCTGGCCCTAGAGGCCGTAAAAGACCGCATGAACAAAATCGAGTAGCCAGCCCCGGCCGACCCCCTGCTGGCAAGGTCTTTAGCCTCGACTGACTACGTTTTTACCCGAAAGCTCCGCCCTCCCGGCGGAGCTTTTTTGGTTTTAGAATCTAACCCTGCCGGGGCTTGCGCCGTTGGCAGCATACGCCGGGCGCGCAACCACGCCCGCACCTAATTACCCCATTACCTCCTCATTCCCATGGAAAAGAAAGATGTTCAGCACCAGCAGCACCTCGACGGTGCCATCAAACTGCTGGCCGGCGACTTAGCGGAAGAAACCTCGCGCGCGGGGTTCGACAACCAGCTGCAGCGCTGGATTGAAGACCTGAAGGAAGTCGGCAACCCCGCCCTGCACGACATTATAGTGGATATGCAGGCCCTAAAAGCCCACTTCGGCTCCGGCACCCACGACCAGCAGACCATCAGCAACCTGCTGAGCCGCCTGGGCAAAAACAACACACAGGCTGCCAACTTCGCCGAAAACGTGAACACGAAGACCCGCATGACCAAGCTGGGTGAAGTGCTGACGGCCGTATCGTTGCAGCTGAAAGGCGCTGCGGATGCGCCGACTACCATCGACGGCAACCTGCCGCAAGACTTTTCCTCGCACCGTTAGACAAGCGCACCAAACTGTTGTAAAGCTGGCCTCTTTTGTGATAGGGAGGCCAGCTTTTAGCTATCTGCTAGGTGCTGGTTGAGAGTTTGCGCAACTCCTCAGTATGTAAAAAGAATCCTTGTAACCGCTGAAGGCGCCCGCCCACCTGTAGCAGCATGTCGCCGGCACCCATCAGGTCTTCAGCACCGCCCTCTTTTAAAATAACGCGACTGTCGGTATTGGAAGCCAGGCGGAAGGCAACCCGGCAATCAAGGTTGTTTTTCAGGTTGCCGTAAATTACCTTGCTGTCGGGCCGCTGCGTGGCCGCCACCAAGTGGATGCCCACATAGCGCGTGAGCCGGGCGATGCTGCCCAGCAGGCCCTCGAAAACGCGGCGCGGCGCTTTACCCATCGACTCTAAGAAAGTTTCCAACTCATCAACTATCACCACAATGAGTGGCATGGTTTCGGGTGGCTGCACTTGGTAGTAGTCACGAATGTTGAGGCACTGATGCCGCTCCAACTGGTCGCGCCGCCGCAGATACTCCTCACTCATGAGTTGCGTCAGGGTCTCGATGGCCGTTTCGGCCTCACTTGCGATGGGAGTGCGCAGGTGGGGCAACCGCTTGAATAACGCGAATTCATTGCCCTTGGGGTCTACGAGCACCAGTTGCAGGCGGCTGGCGGGCTGCAACGTGGTCAGCGAAACAATCAGGCTGTTTAAAAACATGGATTTACCGGAGCCGCTCGTGCCGCCCACCAGCAGGTGCGGCAACTCGGGCACGCTAAGCCAGCGGATGCTGCCATCGGGGGCTATACCGGCCGGAAACGAGCCAATCGGCCGCGAGGGCTGGGCCGCTTCCTGAGCCAGCAGCGGCATCAGCAGAACCGGCTGCGGGTCAGGTCGGGGTACTTCCACGGCCATAAACTCGGTGCCGGCCAGGGTTTCGATGCGCGGCAAATAATGCAGCTTCATCCCCCGCTGAATATCAGGCGCCAGGCTTATTAGGGTTCCGCCCCGCTGGCCGGGCGCCAGCTTCACCCGGAAGCGAATCAGGCTGGGCCCGACGTCGGCCTGGGCCGGGTCGATGCGGCCAGCAGGGGTAAGGCCGAAGTTTTGCAGCGTGGCGTACAAGTCGGCGGCCATTGCCGCTAGGGCCGCCACGGGCCGGGAAGCGGGTAGGGCCACTGTTGCAGTGGCAGCAGCGGTAGCCAGCAAGGGGGAGATGACACCAGTGCCCGGCACAACGGAGTTCAGGGTTTCCGGTACCGGGGTTACGGGGCGGCTGGCACTGGCAGCTGTTTCATGAACAGATTCGGTAAGGATAGATGCCGGCAGGAGAGATGCTATCGGCACAACCGGCGCACTTGGGCCGGCGGGTCCCGGACCAGGAGCAGTGGGTGCCGACCCGGCTGCCGGCCCCGGCCCGACGGCGGGCGGGGGCACGTCGTTCAGATAGTCCTGAATGTTTTTCTCGCCCAGCTTGAGCCGGCAGATGGGAGCCCGCTCGGCCTCGGTGGGGCCGTTGGGGTCGCCGGGCACGGTGCTTTCTTCTTTGTCCAGAAACCGGCCCTTGATGACTTCAATCAGCCGCAACTCGACCTGTGGGGGCTGCTGTCCATCCAGCGCAGTGCTGATTTGGCTTACCCAGGCGGCCCACTCGGACGCCGTAACGTCGGCGGGCAGGCTTAGCCGGCCCTCGTGAAAAATCTGGGCCCGCAGCAACTCGCGGCGGCAGTCGGTGAGCAGGTCGCCGCCGGTTTGAGTGAGGATGGGCAGCAGGGCGCGGGCGGCGGCCCGCCGCGGCGGCCCCGGCGGGTGGGGGGCGGTGATATAGCCGCTAATCTCGTGCGCTTTCACTTCCAGGATGTCCAGGCACAGGCCGCCATTGGGTGCCCGGCGCAGGCCCAGCAGGTCGGGGCGCAGGCCGGTGTCGCGCTGGGCCAGCCAGCGGCGGGCCAGGTCGGAGTCGCAGCTGATGGTGAGGAAAAACGGGCCGGCGGCCTCCTCCTCGTACCAGCGCAGGGCGACGGCCTGCCCCACTTGGGCGCTCATCTCGGTGGGCAAAAAGCCCCGGATAGCCAGCGCGTTGCCGCTGATGGCCCGCAGCAGGTTGGTGTGCCCGGTGGCTTCGAGGCGCCGCAGCAGCCGGGCGGCGCCGCTGTTTTCAAACTTATAGTTCAGGTCGCTGCTAAGCACCGCCTCGCGC
>CAXUEM010000155.1:0-7285 GCA_964249885.1 uncultured Hymenobacter sp.
TTATCCGGGCGGCTTCGTCCCCTTGCGGCTCGCCCGGCCCACGCCCCCCGCGGGGGGCCCCCGGCCACGGCCCCGCTGAAAACGGCGCCTAAGCCAACTCCCCGCCGGCTCGCCGCGCCTGCCACGGCCGGTCCGGTCCGGGGCGCTGGTTCTGATGCCCGGTCCCGGCCGGACCGGCTCCGGGCTGGCAGCCAGCGCCTGCGGGTGCGCCCCGACGGCACGCCGGTGTTCGTGAACGTCAACAAGCTGCCGTACTTCGAGGATAAGAAGGCGTACCGCGCGATTGAGCGCACTGAAAAACGGCGTGACTTCCGGCTGGCGGCCCGGCTCCGGGAGCAGTACGTGGCCCAGTTCGGCATTGAGAACTTCTACCGCAACACCGACCAGCTCTGGCGCCTGGGCCAGCTGCTGGAGCGCGACAGCACCCAGCACGAAAAAGCCAAAGCCTATTTCCGGCTGGCCTTGAAGCATCACCGGTCCGATGTTAAAAAAATACAAGTTTACTACGACTCGCTGGAGCAGGGCAAGGCGCAGCTTTACGTGCCGCTCAAGACCTACTATGATGTGGTAGAGTACCGCAAGAATATCAATACTTACCACCCGCCCCGCGGTGTGCAGGCCAACATGGGCGACGCCGTCAACAGCCCGGTGGCCGACTACGGTCCGGCCCTGAGCGGCGGTGACTCGCTCCTGCTGTTCAGCTCCAAGCGCAAGCGCCGCGGCCTCAGGGCAGTCGTGGATGAGGACCTGTACACCGCGCGCCGCGAGGGCCAGAACTGGGCCGACACCGAGCCGCTGCCCAAGCCCATCAACTCGCAGTACAACGAAGGCTCGGCCTGCTTCAGCAAGGATGGCAAAACCATCTTTTTTGCCCGCTGCGAGTGCCCCGGCTGCCGCGGCAACTGCGACCTGTTCACGGCCAAGCTGGGCCCGGACGGCAAGTGGAGCGCCCCGCAGAACCTGGGGGCGCAGGTCAATTCCCCGGCCTGGGACTCGCAGCCCACGCTTTCGCCCCAGGAAGACACGCTGTACTTTGCCTCCGACCGGCTGGGCGGCTTTGGCTTGTCGGACATCTACTTTTCGGCCAAGCTGCGCAACGGGCAGTGGGGCCCGGCCCAAAACTTGGGCCCGGTGGTGAACACCAGGGAGAACGACGTGAGCCCGTTTTATCATCCACTCTACCACGTGCTGTACTTCAGCTCGCGCGGGCAGCTGCTCAATTTCGGCGACTTCGACATTTACAAAACCTACCGCCTGGGCGGCCTCTGGCAGGAGCCGCGCAACATTGGCCCGCTGGTGAACGGCAAGGGCTCCGAGTATTATTTCAGCATCGACGCCCAGAGCCGCAACCTCTACTACGCCCGCTCCGACGCTAAAGAGCTGCCCAACCTGGACCTGTATTCCTTCCCGCTGCCCATGGAGGCCCAGCCGCTGGCCACCATCCACGTCGAGGGTACCCTGCTGGACTCGGTGAGCCGCAGTCCGCTCAAGGGCATTGTTAGCATTATTGATACCGACAATGGCATTGAGGTGGCCAGCAAGTACTTGCGGCCCGACGGCACCTTCGATTTCGACCTGATGGAGGGCTCGCACTACGCGCTGCTGATTCAGAGTAACGACTTTTTCAGCGTCGAGAAGCAGTTTCTGCTCAAGGGCGACACGACAATGAGCCTGCTCACGAACAGCATCAACTACAAACTGCCGCTGATTTTCAAGAACATCGAGTTCGAGGCCGGCCGCGCCACCATCCGCCCGGCCATGCACTCCACCCTGGACCGCATCGCGCTGTTTCTGGTCGACCACCCCACGTTCCGGCTCAGCGTGGCCGGCCACACCGACACCAAAGGCGACCCCGACGCGAATGAAAAGCTCTCGCACGACCGGGCCGATGCCATTCGGACCTATATTGAGCGCAAGGGCAAAATCGCGGGCTCCCGCATCGAGAGTTTCGGCTACGGCGCCAGCCAGCCCCTGAAAGACGAGCTGACCGACGCCGACGCCCGCGTAAACCGGCGCGTGGAGTTCCGGCTTCTCAAGCCCGAAACCGCCGACAAGCCCGACGCGGGCGGCTGGTAATAAGCCAGCAGGGGGTCGGCTACACCACCGCCAGCACCCGCAAGGCTTTCCCATTGAAGAGAGCCTCCTCCCCGGCCCGCTTGCCCAGCAGGGCCAGCGCTACCGGCGCCGCGGCCGACACCGCAACCACGTCCTGCCCCTCGGCCACCAGCCGCCCCGCGCTAATGCTGAGGTAAAACCAGCCCAGCGAGGTGTGCACCAGCGCGCCCGGCCGTACCATGTCGCAGGCCAGCAGGGGGTTGATGCGCGCCAGCTCGGCCTGCAGCTGCCGGGCTTGGTGCAGCTGGGCGGCGTTGCGGTTGCGCTCTTCCTGGGCCATGGCGCGGCCGGTTTCATACTTGTCGCCGGCGCTGCTCTTGGTTTCGGAGTTGGCCGATTCCTGCGCTGTGCGCATGGCTTCTTCGGCGGCGGCCATGCGCTCCGTAATGAAGGCTTGGCACAGGGCGTGGAGGGCGGGTTTCTGGTTTTTCATTTAGCGTCCAGTGCTAGCAATATGTCCTTTATTTTTTGTACCCATTGTTTATCCTCGGGCGCCACCACCCACACCCGAAACCCGTGCCGCTGTCCTTCCAGGCGCACGCCTTCCGAATCATCAATTAACCAATCAATCCCAAACTGCGGCGGGTACTTCGTGCTGCGCACCGTTACTTCCCGGTTATGGCGCTGCTGATTAACGATGCCGTCCAACCGCAAGCCATATTGCCAGAACAGCCGCCGAATATGCCAGGAGCTACGGTATGAGGTAGTGTACACCCAGATTTCACAGCTGCGGCTTCGCAGATGCTGATGCAACTCCACGATGCCAGCGCGCAGGCGCTCGACACCCAGCAGCGCGGCCAGTAGGGGGTGGCGGGGCTTTTCGAGCAGAAAATCATGTCCACAGCGAATGAACGTGTTGTCGAGGTCGAAGGCAATGCGCATTAGTTAGCTTTCACCAGCCCATCGGCCACTTCCCTATCGTTGCTCAGCCGGGGCACTTTGTTCTGGCCGCCGAGCTTGCCTACGCTTTTCATGTAGCGTTGAAAAGCGCCGGCCAGCAGGGGGGTTAGCTGAATCGGGGCCAGGATGTTGCCCTGGCGCAGGCCTTCGTAGTAGATGTTGCGCTGGCGCAAGGCCGTGTCCAGGGCCAGGGCGAAGGCGGACAGGTCCTGCGGGGGGCGGCCGAACTCGACGAGCCACTCGTGGCGGGAAGGCACGGCGGGGTCGGCGCTGACGAGCGGGGCCACGGTGAACTCCACGACCTCGGTTTCGGGGTGCTGGCGGGTGGCCTCGCGCAGCACGGCCTCCACTTCCTCGCCAATCACATGCTCGCCGAAGGCCGAGAGAAAGTGCTTGATGCGGCCCGTAATGAGCACCCGGTGCGGGGCCAGGCTCACGAAGCGCACCGTGTCGCCGAGCGAGTAGCCCCAGAGGCCGGCATTGGACGACAGCACCACGGCGTACTGCCGGTCCAGCTCCACGTCGGCGATGCTCAGCCGGGGCGGGTTGGGCTCGAAAAACCGCTCAGCGGGCACGAATTCAAAATAGATTCCGCTGTTGAGCAGCAAGAGCAGGCCGGGGTTGCCGGGCTCGTCCTGAAAAGCCAGGAAGCCCTCGGAGGCCGGGTACAGCTCCAGGGTATCGACGGGGCGGCCGATGCTTTCGTGCAGCCGGGCCTGGTAGGGCTGGATGTTGACGCCGCCGGTGACGAAGAGGTTGAAATCCGGGAACAGCTCGCCCACGCGGCGGCCGGTGCGGGCGGTGAGGTGGTCGAAGTACATCTGAATCCAGGGCGGAATGCCCGAAATCAGGGTCAGAGGCTGGCCCAGCATCTCGTCGGCAATGCGCGCGAGCTTGGTTTCCCAGTCCTCGATGCAGTTGGTGGCGTAGCTGGGCAGCTGGTTGCGGCGCAGGTAGGCCGGCACGTGGTGGTTCACAATGCCCGAGAGCCGGCCCGTCGGGATGCCGCCCACGCTCTCCAGCACCGGGGAGCCGGACAGGAAAATCAGCTTGCCATCGAGAAAGCGGCTGCGGCCGGTGGCGTGCACGTAGTAGAGCAGGGCATCGCGGGCCCCGTTAATGTGGTTGGGGATGCTGGCCTGCGTGATGGGAATGTACTTGGCGCCCGAGGTGGTGCCGCTGGTTTTGGCCAGGTACAGCGGCCGGCCGGGCCAGAGCACGTCGGGCTCGCCGGTTTTCACGCGGTCGAAGTAAGGCGAGAGGCCCTCGTAGTCGCGCACTGGCACCTGCGCCGCGAGCTGCGCGGGCGTCTGCACGTCGGTCAGGTTGTGGTCGCGGCCGAAGGCGGTGGCGGCGGCCGTGGCCGTAAGCCGGCGCAGCACCCCCTGCTGGGTGGCCGCCGGCTGCCGCTGCCACTGCTGGTCGCGGCCGACGATGTAGACCGCCAGGGGCCGGCTCAACACAGATTTTATTCCCATAGAAAGGTCAGCAAAGGCCGGGGGCCGGGCCGCTAAGGTACATTCGCGCCGGGTTCAGGGTCAGCGGCGGCCCAAACCTAGCCCGGCGGGCGGCGGTTAAAGCGCTATTATTTCTCTTTTTCTCAATTCCTTCTTTCCCCAAAACCCCATGATAAACCAACGCGGAACCGTTGCCTGGACCGGCGACATCAAAGGCCACGGCACCATCAGCACCCAAAGCGGCGTCGTGGAGGCGCCCTATTCGGTGGGCAGCCGCTTCGAGGGCCAGAAAGGTACCAACCCCGAGGAGCTGATTGGCGCCGCCCACGCCGCCTGCTACACCATGTACCTGACCAGCGTACTCACCAAGGCCGGCCACGAGGTTGCGGGCGTCAACACGACCTCCACCGTGAGCATGGACCCCAACAACGGCGCGCCCAACATCACCAAAATCCACGTCAGCACCGAAGGCCGCGTGGCGGGCCTTTCGCCCGCGGAGTTTCAGGCCTTCGCCGAAGATGCCAAAGCCAACTGCCCCATCTCGCGGGCCCTGGCGGCCGTACCCGAAATGACGCTGGAAGCGAAATTGGGTTAAGAGTTAAAAGTTATGAGTTAAGAGTTTGGGAAATGACCAGCTCTTAACTCATAACTTTTAACTCTTAACTACTTTTGCCTTATGCCCACTGGTACCACCCGCATCCGCCTCCGCCCCGCCAACACTTCACGCATTCCGTTCTGGGGGCAGCTGGCCATTGGCGGCTTCTGGCTGGCGTACGTCTTGTTTTCGATGTGGGGCGACGAGCAGGGCGGGCAGGACTACCACTTTCTGCACTACGTTTTCCTGGTTTTCACGCTCGTGTACATGGGCTACGTGCTGGTTCACAACGCGCCCATCTTCGGCACCCAGAGCTACCTGGAGTTCACACCCGGCTACATCGTGCACAAAAACGGGCTGTTCCGGCCCAAGCAGGTCTTCGCCGCCGAGCACATCGGCTCGCTGGAGCTGCTGCCCCTGCTGCTGCGCGTGCGTCTGAGGGACAATGAGTTATACTCCCTCAACCTGCGGGAAGTACGCGGCCGCCGGCGCCGCGAGGTGTTCCGGCAGCAGGTGCGCGGCTTCGCCGGACAGTACAAAATCGAGCTGCGCGAAACGGCGCCCGCCGCGGCCGGGCCGGCCGCCCAGCAGGGCTAAGCGCTGCCTGGCAGACGGCCGGAACTACTCGAAAAGCGGCGCTAATTCCAACTCAATGCCCGTGGCCGCGTCGCGCAGCAAGTCTTTGCCGTGGAAGTAGTCATACTCCGTGGGGCCGGAGTACACAAAGACCCCCTGCTGGTCGGGCAAAACTATCCAACAGGATTTTACGCCGGCCTGGAAGTAGGCACGGGCCTTGTCGGTTAGCTCTTTTAGGGCTTGCGTTGGTGACAGAATCTCAATGGTAGTCAGCGGCAACTCGTCCACAACGATTTGGTCGTTGGCCATATCGACTTCCATCTTCGAAAATATCCCAATGTCCGGTACCAGTACGCGGCCCGCGATACCCACGTTAACTTCCGACATAAAGCGGAACTGTTGCCGGTAGCGTGTTTTCAACTCAAACCCCAGGTTGAGCTGTACTATCCCGTGATTTCTGCTGGGCATGGGCTTTCCGCGTTCAAGCTCGTATTGACTCAGTTCGACTGGGGCCAGGGTTTCCATAGAAGATAAGGCTTTTACCAAAGCTAACGATTCTGCCCCGGAAAAATCGCCTGCGGCCCTTCTCCCCTACTTCACGAACTTCTTGCGCAGCTCCAGCACCTGGGCGCGGAAGGTTTTGTCGCGGTCCACGAGGTCGGAAACCAGCTGCACGGAGTGGATGACCGTGGTGTGGTCGCGGCCGCCGAAGTGGTGGCCGATGCTCTTGAGCGAGTGCGTGGTGCACTCCTTCACGAAGTACATGGCCACCTGCCGGGCCTGCACGACTTCTTTTTTGCGGGTTTTGGCCTTGAGCAAATCGACCGGAATGTGGTAGAACTCAGCCACGGCTTTCTGGATGAAGTCTACATTGACCTCAGCTTCCACGTCCTCAATGATGTGGCGCAGCGCCTGCTTCACCATTTCGAGGTCGATTTCGCGGCGCTCCAGGCTGCTCTGGGCTACCAGGGAAATCAGCACGCCCTCCAGCTCGCGCACGTTGGTATCGACGCTGGAGGCCAGGTACTCCACCACCTGCGGCGGGATGTCGATGCCATCCTGCTGCATCTTGTTCTGGATGATGGCAATGCGGGTTTCGAAATCCGGGCTCTGCAAATCCGCCGTCAGGCCCCACTTGAAGCGCGAAAGCAAGCGGTCTTCCAGGCCCACGAGGTCACGCGGGGCGCGGTCCGAGGTCATCACAATCTGCCGACCGGCCTGGTGCAAGTGGTTGAAAATGTGGAAGAACATCTCCTGGGTTTTGTCTTTCTTCGACAAAAACTGCACGTCATCCAGAATCAGGATATCGACCTGCAGATAGAAATTCGCAAAGTCCTGAATCGTGTTGCGCTGCACGTTCTCGATAAACTGGTTCGTGAACTTCTCGGCCGAGACGTAGAGCACGAACTTGTCGGCGTAGGTGGCCTTGATGTGGTTGCCGATGGCCTGCACGAGGTGCGTCTTGCCCAGGCCCACGCCGCCGTAGAGCATAAGCGGGTTGAAGGAGGTGGTACCGGGCTTGTTGGCCACGGCCAGGCTGGCCGTGCGCGCCAGCCGGTTGCAGTCGCCCTCAATGTAGTTCTCGAAGGTGTACGAGCCGTTGAGCTGCGAGGCCACGCCCTGGTGGTCCAGGGTTTTGAGC
>CAXUEM010000156.1:0-5265 GCA_964249885.1 uncultured Hymenobacter sp.
GGGCACGCCGGTGGTGGCGGGCGCGGCCACGTCGCGCCCGCCGGCGCGGCCAGCAGGGGGTTGGTGCGGGTCGACGACGTAGATGGGGCAGCCGGCCGGGGCGTAGTGCAGCAGGCCGGCCGCGGGGTACACCTGCAGCGAGGTGCCCACTACCAGCAGGGCATCGGCGGTGGCCGTGAGCTCGGCGGCTTCTTCAATGGCGGGCACCATCTCCCCAAACCACACGATGTGGGGGCGCAACTGCCCGCCGTCGGCGGCGAGGTCGCCGACGCGAATGTCGCCGGGGCAGTCGAGCACGGCCTCCGCGTTTTTCACGGACCGCATCTGGTTGAGCATGCCGTGCAGGTGCAGCACGTGGCTTGAGCCGGCGCGCTCGTGCAGGTCGTCGACGTTCTGGGTGATGATGCTCACGCGCCAGCCGGGCACCTGCTGCTCAAAGCCGGCCAGGGCTAGGTGGGCGGCGTTGGGCTGCACGGTGCGGGCCTGGGCGCGGCGCTGATTGTAGAAATCCAGCACCAGCGCCGGGTTGCGGGCAAAGCCCTCGGGCGAGGCCACATCCTCGACGCGGTGATTTTCCCACAGGCCATTGCTGTCGCGGAAGGTCTGGATGCCCGACTCGGCCGAAACGCCGGCGCCGGTGAGAACCACGAGGTGTTTTTGAGCCATGATTTAAGAGGTCAGAAAGCAATTTGCGCGCCCTGAAACCAGCCTCGGGCCCCTGCCAAAGATACCGCGAGCCGGCCGGAAAATAGGCGGCAACGCGCCGAATTATGCGGCTGCAGGCGGCTGAGTCAGAGGCGGGGAGGCGCTGTTTGACCTCGCATTGACCTCGCAAATGGCTAGCTCAGCAATATCCTTTAGCTGGGCTTGGTCGTTAGCTTTTAAGTCAGTTGACGCTCCTGTCCGCGCTTTCCAACCTAAACCCATTTTTCTATGAGCAAGCCCATTTCCCGCCGCGTCCACGGCGT
Source organism: uncultured Hymenobacter sp. (assembly GCA_964249885.1). Lineage (GTDB taxonomy): Bacteria > Bacteroidota > Bacteroidia > Cytophagales > Hymenobacteraceae > Hymenobacter. Next base: position 969 of record CAXUEM010000156.1, read on the forward strand.
TCTCGATTATTCGGCCGCGCCGCTGGTGCTGGCTGCCCCGGCCCTGATTGGCTTCAGCGACGACAAGGCCCCGGCCACGCTCAGCTATGTGGTGGGCGGCAGCATCCTGGGCCTGACGGCCTTCACCCGCGCCGAGTGGGGCCTGGTAAAGGCTGTGCCCTTCAAAACCCACCTGGCCCTGGACGTAATGACGGCCCTGACCTGCCTGAGCGCGCCCTGGCTGTTCGGCTTCGCCCAAAACGACAAGGCCCGCAATACCTTCCTCGGCATCGGCGCCACGCTGCTGATGACCGGCCTGCTCTCCGAGCGCAAGGAAATGCCGAAATACCGGTAAGCAGCCGGGGACTGTCGGCCATGTACCGCCCAGTAAAAAGCTTTTCTGCCGCCGCAGAAAGGCTTTTTGCTGAGACCAGCAGGGGGTAAATACTAGAATTGAGGTACTCACGCATAAGTGCCCAGCTGCCAGGCGGCAGCTTGCTGCTCATCGAACACGCGTTAAGCCAGCGCGACCGCGCGCCTCATTCTGACTGAGTTTGGCAGGGAAATCAGGCGGCTTTTGCGCGCGTGGTCTTGGCTGAAGCCGGTTTTTTGGCCGCCGCTTTTGGGGCGGCCTTTTTGGTGGCGGTGGCTTTCTTGGCCGCCGGCTTTTTAGCCGGCGCGGCTTTGGCCGCTTTTTTGGCGGGCGCGTCGAGGTCTTTTTCGTCCTTGGCCGGTGCTGCTTTCTTGCCGAAGCGGCCGCCCTTGGCGGGCTTGTCGGGGGTGGCGGCGGCCAGCTCCAGGCAGCGCGCCAGGGTCAGGTCGGCGGGCTCCTCGCCCTTGGGAATCTTTACGTTTTTCTTGCCCACCACGATGTAGGGTCCGAAGCGCCCGTTTAGCACCTGCACCTCGGGGTTGTCGGCGAAGTCCTTGATGAGGCGCTCGGCGTCGGTCTTGCGCTTGTTCTCAATCAGGGCTACCGCCTCATCGGCCGTAATGGTATGCGGGTCTTGCTCTTTATTAAGCGAGTAAAATTTGCTGTCGTGGCGAATGTAGGGCCCGAAACGGCCCAGCGCGGCGGTCATGTCCTTGTCCTCGAACTGGCCCACGATGCGCGGCAGCTTAAACAAGTCCAGGGCTTCTTCCAAGGTCAGGCTCTCGATGAACTGGCCTTTGCGCAGGTTGGCGTAGGCCGGCTTCACGTTGGGGTCGGTAGAGTCGCCCAGGGCCACGTAGGGGCCGTATTTGCCCAGCCGGGCGCTGATTTTCTCGCCCGTTTCGGGGTGCACGCCGATGTCGCGGGTGCTGCCCAGGGTGCTGCGGTCGATGTCCTGGCCCTGCTCGACGGTGGCGTGGAAGGGCTTGTAAAAACCCGCCAGCATCTCGCTCCAGTTTTCGTGGCCGTTGGCAATCTGGTCGAACTCGTCTTCGACTTTGGCTGTGAACTGATAGTCGACAATCACCGGAAAGTGCTCGACCAGAAAGTCGTTCACCACCATGGCCGTGTCGGTCGGAAACAGCTTGGCCTTGTCGGCGCCGTAGGTTTCGGTTTTCACCTCGGTTTTCACCTCACGGCCTTCCAGTGTCAGCACGTGAAACTTACGCTCCTTGCCCTCGCGCGAGTCTTTTTCCACGTAGCCACGCTTCTGCACCGTGCTGATAGTGGGGGCGTAGGTGCTGGGTCGGCCGATGCCCATTTCCTCCAGCTTCTTCACCAGCGAAGCTTCGGTGTAGCGGGCCGGCGGCGCCGAAAACCGCTCGGTGGCGCTGAGCCTGAGCAAGGGCAAATCCTGACCTACGGTCAGCAGCGGCAGGCCGCGCGAAAAAGACGACTCGGTTTCGCTCGTCACCTCGTCGTCGGCCGTTTCGGCGTCGCGGCTTTCCGAGTACACTTTCAGAAAGCCTTCGAAAGTGATAACCTCGCCGGTGGCCGTGAAGCTGACCCCCGGCTGGGTGCTGATGGCAATGCTGGCCACGGTGCGCTCCACGGTGGCGTCGGCCATCTGCGAGGCCAGCGCCCGCTTGCGAATCAGCTCGTAGAGCCGCTGCTCCTGCGAGTCGGCGCCGGCTTTGGCCAGCTTGAAGTCGGTGGGCCGGATGGCTTCGTGAGCTTCCTGGGCGCTGGCCGATTTGGTTTTGAAGTGCCGCTCGTGGGCGTACTCGGCGCCGTACGCGCGGGTTATTTCCTCTTTGGCCGCCGCCAGCGCGTCCTGGCTCAGGTTCAGCGAGTCGGTACGCATATAACTGATGCGGCCGGCCTCGTAGAGCTTCTGCGCCACCTGCATGGTCTGGGCCACCGAGAAGCTGAGCTTGCGCGAGGCCTCCTGCTGGAGCGTGGAGGTGGTAAAGGGCGGCGCGGGCGTTTTCTTGCCGGGCTTTTTCTCCAGGCTGTCAATCTGGTAGCTGGCGCCCACGCAGCGCGCCAGAAACGCCTCGGCTTCTTCGCGGGTCTTGTAGCGGGTGGGCAGGTCGGCTTCCAGCACTGCGCCGCGGCCGGCGTCGAAGCGAGCTACTACGCGGTAGGCCGAGGCGGTTTTGTGCTGCGAGATTTCGCGCTCGCGCTCCACCACCAGCCGCACGGCCACGCTCTGCACCCGGCCGGCGCTCAGGCCGGGCTTCACTTTTTTCCAGAGCACCGGGCTCAGCTCGAAGCCCACGAGCCGGTCGAGCACCCGGCGGGCCTGCTGGGCATTTACCAAGTTGATATCAATCTCGCGGGGCGAGGCAATGGCGTTGAGAATGGCCGACTTGGTGATTTCGCGGAACACAATGCGGCGGGTTTTGCCGCTGCCGCTCAGGTTCAGGGTTTCGGCTAGGTGCCAGGAAATGCTTTCGCCCTCGCGGTCATCGTCACTCGCCAGCCACACGGTTTCGGCTTCCTTGGAAAGCTTCTTTAACTGGCTGATTAGCTCGCGCTTATCGGCGTCCACCACATACGTGGGTTTAAAGCCGTTGGCGATGTCGATGGCGTCGTTGCCCTTGGGCAGGTCGCGCACGTGGCCGTAGCTGGAGCGCACCACAAAATCCTGCCCGAGGTAGCCCTCAATGGTTTTGGCCTTGGCCGGCGACTCGACGATAACTAAATTTTTAACCATAAAAGGGCAGGAGAGAAGCGGCACGCGGGCGGAAAGAGCCGGCTGCTGGAAACGGCCCCGGGGCCGCAAAAGTTGAACCGGGCCGCAAAGATGTTGGAATATTGGGCGAAAACCGCGGACTGCCCCGCCAGCAGGGGGGAGGAGCCGGGTCTGCTGGTTTCGACCCCCTGCTGGTGGGCGCCGCACCCGGCCAGCAAGGCCGGCCGCCTTATCTTTGGTTATCGTTGCCTAAGTCCGTACTTTCGTCTTTCCCTTCGGTCCTCTTCCTTTGCTTGCTATCTAGTTTATATGGCTACCTCTAAAAACCCGCGGTTTAAGTCCAGCCCCGCCTCTGACGCTCCCGCCCCCGGCGAGCAGGAAGTTGCGGTGGATACGCCCGACGCGGGTGCTATCTCGCCCCTGGATGTGACGCGCACCAACAACGACCTGACCCGCAAGAAAGGTGGCTCGCGCGGCTCCATCGACACGCAGGACCCGGGCTACGTCAACGACCAGCTCAACCGGGTGCTCTTCGCCCTCGATGCCTTCAAGAAGGGCGACGTGTCGGTACGCCTGACCAAGCAGAACGACGACATCTTCGCCGAAATCGCCGAGGCCTACAACTCGATGGTGGAAATGATAGGCGGCGTGGGCGGCGAGGTGTCGCGCATCTCGAAGGTGGCCGGTGTGGAGGGCAACCTCAAGGCCCGTGCCTCGGCCGAGGGCGCTGCCGGCTTCTGGCGCGATATGATTAACAACATCAATGGCCTCGTGGACTCCATCGCCGTGCCGGTGCTGGAAGTAGGCAAGGTGCTCAAGAACATCAGCCGCGGCAACCTGGACGAGAGCTTCCAGATTCCGGTGTCCGGTGACTTCAAGCTGATGGCCGAAACCATCAACAAGACCATCGACAACCTGAACCTGTTTGCCGGCGAGGTAACCCGGGTGGCGCAGGAAGTGGGTACCGAGGGCAAGCTTGGCGGCCAGGCCAGCGTGCCGAACGTGGCCGGTATCTGGAAAGACCTGACGGACAACGTAAACAACATGGCCTCGAACCTGACGAGTCAGGTGCGAGACATTGCTAACGTAGCTACGGCCGTCGCCAAGGGCGACTTGTCGCAGAAGATTACCGTCGATGTAAAAGGCGAGTTCCTGCAGCTGAAGCAGAACCTGAACCAGATGGTGGACTCGCTGAACCTGTTTGCCGGCGAGGTAACGCGCGTGGCCCAGGAAGTGGGCACCGAAGG
>CAXUEM010000156.1:5365-7254 GCA_964249885.1 uncultured Hymenobacter sp.
AACCAGATGGTGGACTCGCTGAACACGTTCGGCGACGAGGTAACCCGTGTGGCCCGCGAAGTAGGCACCGAGGGCAAGCTCGGCGGCCAGGCCGTCGTGCCTGGCGTGCGCGGTACCTGGAAAGATTTGACCGACAACGTAAATACAATGGCCTCGAACCTGACCTCGCAGGTACGGGACATTGCCAACGTAGCTACCGCGGTAGCCCGCGGCGACTTAAGCCAGAAAATATCAGTTGATGTACAGGGTGAGTTCCTGCAGCTCAAGCAGAACCTAAATCAGATGGTGGACTCGCTGAACGTATTCGCCGGCGAGGTAACCCGCGTGGCGCTGGAAGTGGGCACCGAAGGCCAGCTCGGCGGCCAGGCCAACGTGCCCAACGTGAGCGGCGTGTGGAAGGACCTGACCGACAACGTAAACACCATGGCGGCCAACCTCACCACGCAGGTGCGGGGCATTGTGAAAGTAGTAACCGCGGTATCGCAGGGTGACCTGACCCAGAAGCTAACCCTGGAAGCGGCCGGTGAAATGGCCGGTCTCTCGGTGACCATCAACCGCATGGTGGACGACCTGAACCGCCTGGCATCGGAAGTCAGCCGGGTGGCCAAGGTGGCCGGGGTGGAAGGCAAGCTGACCGAGCGCGCCGCCGTAGGAGGCGTGTCGGGCTCCTGGAAAGACCTCGTGGACACGCTCAATGCCCTGCTGGAAAGCATCGCGCTGCCCGTGCTCGAAGTCAGCCGCGTGGTGCGCGCCATCTCGGAAGGCGACCTGACGCAAACCGTGGATATTCAGACGGCCGGCGACATCGAGGCCATGTCCAACGCCCTGAACCTGGCCGTGGAAAACCTCAACGAGCTGTTGGGTGAAATCAACGACTCAGCTTCGGTGGTAGGCACCTCGTCGGAGGAAATGGTGGAGAAAGGCCAGGACATGAGCCGCATCACCGTCGACGTGGCCCTGGCCATGCAGCAGATGGCCGAAGGCGCGCAGAATCAGGCTTTGAAAACCGACCAGGCGTTTAAGCTGATTGAGGAAATCATGCAGGCCACCAAGGAAACCGCCGGCAAGGCCGACGTGGTGAACAAGGCGGCCATTCTGGGTGAGCAGACCTCCCAGCTGGGTTTGAAGACGGTGGCCGAGGTGGTGAAGAACATGGAAGAAATATCCAGCGCCGCCGGCCAGACCGCCCGCACCATTGAAGTGCTAAGCACCCGCTCGCAGGAAATCAGCAAGTCGCTGGGTGTTATCACCGACATTGCCTCGCAAACCAACCTGCTGGCCCTGAACGCCGCCATCGAAGCCGCCCGCGCCGGGGAAGCCGGCCGTGGCTTCGCCGTGGTAGCCGAGGAAATCCGCAAGCTGGCCGAAGGCTCGCGCAAGTCGGCTTCGGAAATTGCCACGCTGGTGGAAGACGTTAAGAAGGACACCACCAGCGCGGCCAGCGCCATTGCGACCATGGAAGGCCGGGTGCTCAAGGGTAAGAACGCGACGTTTGAAGCCAGCTCGGCCTTTAAGAACCCCTGCGCACCTCCCGCGACATTCTCACGGCCACCGAGGTGCAGAAGACCTCGATTGGCGACGTAGTGAAGTACGTGGAGGAAGTCGTAGCCATCGCCGAGCAGACGGCCACCGGCACCCAGCAGGTGGCCGGCACGGCCAAGCAACTGTCCACGGCCATGCAGGAGCTGACCAGCTCCTCGCAGCGCCTCACCGACATTGCCGACGACCTGCAGGACGGCCTCGAAACCTTCCAGCTCAGCGCCGCGCGGCCCGAGCCCGAGCCCGAGCCGATTCGCCGCCTCGGGATGCGCCGCTCGGTTGCCTCCGTCGCCCACGCATCGGCCCACAACGCCCAGTCGCGCGCCGGCCGGCGGGTAGCGGCGCATCCC
>CAXUEM010000157.1:0-7244 GCA_964249885.1 uncultured Hymenobacter sp.
GCCTGCTCGTGCAGCGGGACGGGCGGGTGGTGGCGGGCAACACGGTGGTGGTGGTCGAGCACGACATCCGCGCGGCCGCCGCCGATTACCTGCTCGACATGGGCCCCGGCGCCGGCGATGAGGGCGGCCGCGTGGTGGCGCAGGGCACCCCGGCCGCGGTGGCGCGGGCCGGCAAAGGCCGCACGGCCCCGTATCTGGCCCGCTTTATCAAGTCAGCGCAGGCGCAGCAACCCGGCAGACCCGACCTGCGTCCGGCGCCGGGTTAGGTCCGGCCGATAGGCGGGAGCCGTCTCAGGCCCGGTTGCGCGCCCCCTGCTGGCGCGCCCGCTCAGCGCGGTGACGGCGCAGCGTTCCTCGTTTCCCTTGCGTAGTTAATTAAAGCAAATCCTGTCTTTTCCCTTATGTCGTCTTTTGTCGAGGAATTTCTGCGCAATCCGGGGGCCGTGGGCTCGCTCCTTCCCAGCTCGCCGGAGCTGCGGGAGCAGGTGCTGGCGCCCATAGACTTCGCCCGGGCCCGCTGCATCGTGGAGTACGGCCCCGGCACCGGCGTATTCACCGACGGCCTAGTGGCGCGTCGCCGCCTCGATACCGCTTTGGTGCTGCTGGAAGTCAACCCCCACTTCGCCGAGCAGCTCCGCCAGCGCTACGTGGGCCACGCCAACGTGCACGTGCTCGAAGCCTCGGCCGAGGATACCGGCGCCCACCTGGCCCGGCTGGGCCTGGGTCGGGCCGACTACGTGGTCTGCGGCCTGCCCTTCTCGTCGTTGCCCCGGGAGCTGGGTCAGCGCATCATTGCCCACACCCGGCAGGTACTGGCCCCGGCCGGGCGGCTCATTCTGTTTCAATACTCGCTGCGCAACCGCAAGCTGTTCGAGCAGCACTTCCGCCTCAGCGGCCACGCCCACGTGCTGCTCAACCTGCCGCCCGCTTACGTGCTGGAGTACGAGCCCCGCCCTGAACCGAGCCGATAGCTGGTGAAAAAAGCCCTGGCTGCGCATTTCGCGCTCCGCGTACCTCTGCGCCGGCCTCTGCGCACCTCAGCGGTAACTTGCCGAACAACTCATTGAACGACCCGCCGAACAAGCCTGCGTATGAAGCCTAAAATCTACCTCACCGCCCTGGCTGCCAGCTTGCTTGCCGCCGCGCCCGCCGAGCCCGTCGAAGCGCTCAAGGCGCAGGCCCAGCAGGAGCTGCAAAAAAGCTACCCCAACTACCGCAAAGTGGCCCTCGAAATCTGGGGCTTTGCCGAGGTGGGTTACAAGGAAACCAAAAGCGCGGCCCTGCTCCAGAAAACCCTGCGCGACCAGGGCTTCAACATTGAAGCCGGCGTGGCGGGCATTCCTACGGCTTTCGTGGCCACCTACGGCAGCGGGCAGCCGGTCATCGGCATTCTGGCCGAGTACGATGCGCTGCCGGGCTTGTCCCAGCAGGGGGTCACGGAGAAAAAACCGGTGGTCGGGCAGGATGCCGGCCACGGCTGCGGGCACCACCTCTTCGGCACGGCCAGCGTGGCGGCGGGCATTCAGCTGCAGAAGCTCATCAAAGAAGGCAAGCTCCGGGGCACGGTGAAAGTGTACGGCACCCCGGCCGAGGAAGGCGGCTCCGGCAAGGTGTACCTGGTGCGGGCCGGCCTGTTCAAGGGCGTGGACGCGGTGCTGCACTGGCACCCCAGCCACGAGAACCGCGCCATGATGAGCGGCTTTCTGGCTAATTCTTCGGCCAAATTCCGCTTCCGGGGCATCTCGGCCCACGCGGCGGGCGCCCCGCAGCGCGGCCGCAGCGCCCTCGACGGCGTGGAAGCCATGAACCACATGGTCAATATGATGCGCGAGCATGTGTCCCAGGAAACCCGCATTCACTACGTCATCACCAGCGGCGGCAAGGCCCCCAACGTGGTGCCCGACTTCGCCGAAGTCTACTACTACGTGCGCCACCCCAGCCGGGCCGAGGTCAGCGCCGTGTTCGAGCGCGTGGTGAAAGCCGCCGAGGGCGCCGCCCTGGGCACCGGCACCACCGTCGAGCACGAAATCATCGGCGGCACCCACGACTTGCTGCTCAACGAGACCCTGGCCCGGGCCCTGCACCGCAACCTCGAGCAGGTGGGCGGCGTGAAGTACTCGGCCCCGGACGCGGAGTTTGCCCGCCGCATCCAGGCTTCGCTGGGCTTCCCAACTCCGCCCCTGGCCGCAGCCGCCACCGTGCAGCCCTTCGCCCTGACCGACGGCGGCGGCAGCACCGACGTGGGCGACGTGAGCTACGTGGTGCCCACCGTGGGGCTGATGGCCGCCACCTGGGCGCCCGGCACCCCCGCCCACAGCTGGCAGGCCGTGGCCTGCGGAAACCAGGAGTTTGCCACCCAGGCCATGCTGGTGGCGGCCAAAACCATGACCCTCACGGCCATCGACCTGTATACCGATGCCCCCCTGCTGGCCAAGGCCAAAAATGAATTCCGGCAGGACGTGGGCAGCTACGTGTACAAGCCCCTGCTGGGCGACCGGAAACCAGCTCTGAACTACCGCGACTAGCCGGGTGGAGAATTGAGTTTACCAAGACCTGAGACGTTAGACAGGCGACCTGAGAACTGTTCGGCTACCCCCTGCTGGCGAGGGCTAAGATGTGCTGAAGTATGCTTTCTCACGTCTCCTGTCTAACGTCTAACGTCTTAGTGAAATAAAAAAACCTAACCTGCCGCGGCCCGCACGGCGGCGATGCCGCGCAGCAGCTCCTGAACGTGCAGGGTCAGCGCGGCCGGGTTTTCTGATTTAAGCAAAGTAGAGCCCACGCCCACGCAGGTAGCGCCGGCCCGAAACCACTCGGCCAGGCTCTCGGGGCTCGGGTCTATGCCGCCCGTGACCATGAAGGGCGTATTGGGCAGCGGGCCACGCAGGGTTTTGACGTAGGCCGGCCCCACGAAGCTGGCCGGGAAAATCTTGACCAACGCCGCGCCCAGCTTCATGGCCTGATAAATCTCGTTCAGCGTCATCACGCCGGGCAGCCAGGCCAGGTCGTGGTAGCGGCACACGGCGGCCACCTCGGCGTCGATGATGGGCTGCACGATGAAATCGGCGCCGGCGGCAATAAATTTCTCCGCTTCCTCGGGCGTGTAGATGGTGCCCGCGCCGAGCAGCAAGTCCGGGTATTCGGCCTCGACGAAAACCTGCAGCTCGCGGAAGTTCTCGTAGGCCCGCGGCCCGCGGTTGGTGTACTCAAACATGCGGATGCCGCCGGCGTGGCAGGCCGCCAGCACGCGCTTGGCGTAGTCCACTTCAGCGTGGTAAAAAACCGGAAACAAGGGCGTAAGCCGGGCCTGGGCCAGGGCGTGGTCGCGGGTGAAGCGGGACATTTTCGGTTATTTAAAGGCTGGGCAAACAAAAAGCCCCGGCGCCAGCCAGGGCCTTGCGTGCTATACGGAATCGGCCGGCTTTCGCCGGTGCCAGCAGGGGGTACGTTGGCTTTCCAACGCTTGCTACCCGCTGCTGGCAGGGCCTGGCGGCCTTAGCGCGCTACCACCAGCTGCTGCGTGAAAACCGCCGCGCCGGCCTGCACCCGCACGAAGTAGATGCCCGCCGCCCAGCTGCTCGTATCGAGCGTGTGCGCGGCCCCGGTGAAAGTGGCCGTGTGCAATAGGCGCCCGGTAAGGTCGAAGACCCGCACCTGGGCGGGGCCAGCAGGGGGTGCCTTGACTTGCAGCCGCGCCTGCGTGCGGGCCGGATTGGGGTACAGGGCCACGGCCAGGGCCGACTTGGCGGTGGTAGAGGTGCCGGTTTGCTTGGCCAGGCGCAGAATCCAGGTTTGGTTGGCTTCCAGGGCGGGCAAGGACGAACTCCAATTGCTGAACGCGCCCTGAGCATCGACGGCAACCGTGCCGGCGGCCTGACCCGAGTACAGGTCCGTGACCTGGTAGGTGCCGGGCGCGAGCGTGGAAATCGCCACCGACAACGCCGGCCGGGCCACGGCGGCCGAACCCACGTTGGCGACGGTGATAATAGCTTCCGACCCCAGAACGCGGCCGTAACTAACTACTGCGCCGGTGCTGCCGACGGGCAGCAGGTAGCCCTTGCGCAGCGCCGCGTGGGCGTTGCGCAGACTGATTAGCTTTTTGTAATGATTCAGCAGCGAGCTGGGGTCGGCTTGCTGGCTGGCCACGTTGGCCTGCTGGAAGCCCGCGCCCACCGCCCGCCAGGGCGTGCCGGTGGTGAAGCCCGCCTGGGCAGCGCCGGTCCACTGCATGGGCTTGCGCTTTTCCTCGTCCGGACCCTCGCCCAGCAGGCCCACTTCTTCGCCGTAGTAGAGAAACGGCACGCCGGGCATGGTGAGGTAGAGCGCGGCGGCCTGCCGCATGCGGGCCATGTTGTTGCCCAGGGCGTTGAGAATGCGGTTCTGGTCGTGGTTGGCCAGGAAGGTGGCGTACTGCAGCTTGGGGTACACGTTGGCCACCTGCGTGAGCTTGGTGGTCAGGCCCTGGGGGTTGCCGAAGTTGAGTGCGTCAATGGTAGCCACGGTCAGGTCGAACTCGAAGCAGGTATTGAGGCGGTTGTTGGTCACGTAGGGTAGCACCTTGGGCGTCTCGCTCCAGGCCTCGCCCACGGTAAAGGCATCGGGCCGGGCCGTGCGCACCACCTGCCCGAATTCCTCCAGGATGCGGAAGGTTTCGGGCGTGTTTTCCAGCGTGGCGCCGTCCTCGTCGAGGTACTTCACCGCGTCGAGGCGGTAGCCGTCCACGCCTTTGTTCAGCCAGAAGCGGGTGGCGTCCCACATTTCGGCTTTCAGGGCCGGGTTGCGCCAGTTCAGGTCGGGCATGCCGCTCCAGAAAATGCCGTAGTAGAAATTGCCGTTGCGCGGGTGCCACACCGAGCCCTGCCCGAAGGGGCCGTTCTGGTTCGGGTTGGTGGCCGACCAGCGAAACCAGTCGCGGTAGGTATTGGCCGGCGAGCTGGCCGCCTGCTGAAACCACGGATGCTGGGAGCTGGCGTGGTTCAGCACTAAATCAATAATGACCTTGATGCCGCGGGCGTGGGCGGCGGCCAGAAACTCCTCAAAATCGGCCATCGTGCCGTAGTCGGGCTCGGTGGCCTGATAGTTCGTCACGTCGTAGCCGTGGTAGCTGGGGCTCTCCATCATGGGCATGAGCCAGATGCCCTTGATGCCCAAATCCGTAGTCGTGGCCGGGTTGCCGTCGTTGAGGTAGTCCAGGCGTGAAGTCAGGCCCTTGAAGTCGCCCTTGCCGTCGCCGTTCGAGTCCTGGAAGCTGCGCACGAAAATCTCGTAGAACACGGCGTCGTTCCACCAATACGTCTGATAGTCAGTGCTCGGCGCCACGGCGTTGCAGGGCGCGCAAGAGCCGAAGCACACGGCCTCGGGCGTTACCGAGGCTTCCTGGGTCAGGTCCAATACCCGGCTCAGGCGGCCGCTGCCATCGGCGGTGCCGCAGGTGGGGGGCACTGTTTCGGCGGCGGTGGCGCTGTTGCCGTTGAGGTAGCGAAACTGAAAGCGGCCGGGCGCAGGCAGTTGCACCAGGGCCTCGTAGATGCCGTCGGCGTTGGCGTCGCTGAGCGGAATGCTGCTGGCGTCCCAGTCGGCGCCGTAGCCGGCCAGGGCCTGGAAGTTGCCGGCCACGTGCACCCCGGCCGGGCCCACGGTCTGGCCCTGCATGTTCACCGCGAAGCGGGCCAGGGGCAGGCAGCCGCTGAACGGCACCGCCGGCAGGCGCAGCGCACCGGGTCCGACCGACACCTGCCGGTTCACATTGCCGCCGCCGTCGTTCACGCCGCAGGCAGGGGCCACGATTTCGGCGGCCGGCCAGGCGTTGCCGTTCACAAACTTGTACTGGTATACCCCGGCCGGAATATTGACCGTCACCTCGTAAATGTGGTCGCCGTCGGCGTCGGTCAGGCGGGTAGTGCCGGGGTTCCAGTCGGCCGGAAAGCCGGCCTCCGCCTGGAACGAGCCGGCCACGTGCACCCCGGCGGCCGGCACCGCGCGGCCCTGCAGGTTCACCCGAAACGTAACCTGCGCCGCCTGCGTGCTGAGGGCGACCAGGGAAAACACTGTCAGTAAGATATGCTTCATGTAAGCGAATGGAGAAAGACCACAAGGTACGGCCGCCGCGGCGCGCTACCCGCAAAGGCCCCCGCCCCCCGGCTGGTTCCGGAGAAAAGCAAAAAGAGCCAAACCCAGCAGGGGGTCCGGCTCTTTTTGCTTTCGGCCGCTAAGGCTGGCTTGGCCGGGGTGCGGCTAACAAGCTGATTTAACTAAGGCACGAAACCTGAGACGTTAGACACGAAAAGGCAGACGCTGGGCGAAGCCAGCAGGGGCTCGCCCAATAAGAACGATTCTCCTATCTCGTGTATAACGTGTCAGGTCTTACTAACGAAAATCCCTACGCCGGACGGCGGTTCAGGGCGTTGAGGTCCTCAAAGGCCTGCTTGAGGCGCGCGACGAAGGTTTCCTCGCCCTTGCGCAGCCACACGCGCGGGTCGTAGTATTTCTTATTCGGCGAGTCCGGGCCGCTGGGGTTGCCAATCTGGCCCTGCAGGAAGCCCTCGTTCTGCACATAGTTGTTCTTGATGCCCTCCCAGAACGCCCACTGCAAATCCGTGTCGATGTTCATCTTGATGGCACCGTAGGAAATGGCCTCGCGGATTTCCTCCTGGCTCGAGCCCGAGCCGCCGTGAAACACGAAGTCGATGGGCAAGGCCTCGGCGATGTTGTGCTTCTGGCGCAGGTGCTCCTGCGAGTTATGCAGAATCTTGGGCTGCAGCTTCACGTTGCCGGGCTTGTAGACGCCGTGCACGTTGCCGAAAGCCGCCGCGATGGTGAAGCGCGGGCTCACTTCGCTCAGCTGCTCGTAGGCGTAGGCCACTTCTTCGGGCTGGGTGTAGAGCTTGGAGCTGTCCACGTCGGAGTTGTCCACGCCGTCTTCCTCGCCGCCGGTCACGCCCAGCTCGATTTCCAGCGTCATGCCGATTTTGGCCATGCGCTCGAGGTAGCGCTTGCAGATTTCAATATTTTCCGCTATCGGCTCCTCCGACAAATCGAGCATGTGGGAGCTGAACAAGGGCTGCCCGTGCTGCTGAAAGTGCTTTTCGCCGGCTGCCAGCAGGCCGTCAATCCAGGGCAGCAGCTTTTTGGCGGCGTGGTCAGTGTGCAAGACCACCGGCACGTCATACAGCTCGGCCATCAGGTGCACGTGCTGCGCCCCCGAGATGCCGCCCACGATGGCCGCGCGCTGGTTGTCGTTAGGG
>CAXUEM010000158.1:0-7234 GCA_964249885.1 uncultured Hymenobacter sp.
TTGGTTTTTTTGCGCGGGGCAGCCGGGCGGCGCAGGTCGGCGGCGAAGTGCTTGCCCAGCACGGTGCGGCGGCTGGGCCGCTCGGCGGCGCGCCAGCGGAAGTTTTTCAGTTGCTTGTCGGGCTCCTTGAGCTCGTGCGGCGGAATAAAGCTGGCGTCGGGGTTAGTCAGAAACGAGATGGTCTGGAGCTTGCTCTCAGCGAAGCGCAGGCGCATGGAGGCCGACACGGCCTTGTTCAGGCCCGAAGTGGCCGTATCGCCTTCCAGGGCGAAGTACAGGCTCTCGGCGTTGCCCACTACATCAATGCGGCGCAGCTTGTTGGCCTGGAAATAGGCCGTCATGTTGCGGCCCTTCACCTGGTTGAAGTTCAGCAGCGTGTCCTGGCTGATGGCGAAGGCATTGGCGTAGAGGCGCATCTGGCTGAGCTGACCGCGCCGCGAGCGCAGCTCCATGCTGTCGGCCGTGAGCTGGTTGCGCTGCTGCCAGAGCACGGGGTCCTGGTTCAGGTAGATGATGCTGTCCTGCCGGTCATAAGTGAGCGAGTCGCAGCGGCCCTGCAGGCCGGCCCCCCGAAAAATCTGCACCTTAGGGTAGGCATAAATCACGGCTTTGGCCCGCTGCCCGGGCCGGGCCTCGACGCTGAGCAGGGTATCGGCGGCCACGTAGAGCGTGTCTTTGCCCGAGATGTTGCGCACCACGGGCCGGCCGCCGTAGAGCTTGGTGCGGCCCAGCCCGCGCCAGTAGCGCCCCACCTGCCCGCGTAAGACTAGGTTGTCTTTCTTGGAAATAAGCGTCACGTGCCCCGTGGCCACGCCGTAGAGCCGGGCTTCATCGTACACGAGCTGGTCGCCGCCGAGCAGGTAGTTGGGCGTTTGCAGCTTGGCGTTGCGCTCGAAGCGGGATATTTTGGTGATGGTGTTGTAGTTGCCTTTTTCGGCGTACAGCTCGCCTTGTTTGGTTTTGATGCGGGTCGGGCCGTCGAAGTAGGCCACCTTGCTGATGGTATTGAAGCGCAGCGTGTCGTTGGTCAGTTCGGTGCGCTCGCCTTTGGCGTCAATGCTCACCAGCTTCACGTCGCGCTTGAACACGAACACCTTGCTGGCCGTGCTGTAGTAGCCCTGCTGGCTGTCGAGGGTGTTCTGCGGGTCGGTGAGGTGGCCGCCGGTGGTGTAGGAGGCCGTTTGGCGGTTCAGGTCGTAGTCCAGCGCGTCGGTCGTAAGCTGCATGCGCGGGTCGGTCATCACCACGTTGCCGGTGATGCGGGCCGTGCGGGCGTTGCCATTGTAGAAGCCCCGCTCGCCGGTGATGGTGACGGTGTCGTTCTGCACCACGCGCACATTGCTGAAGGCCTCGACCTCGTTGCGCTCCAGGTACTGGTAGGCCGAGTCGCAGCTCAGAAACGTGTCGCCCTGCCGGAAGCGCACCTCGCCCAGCAGCTTGCGGATTTCGACGCCATTGAAGGTGCCGCCCTTCAGCTGCCGGGTAAACAGCAGCTCGATGCGGGTACCGGGCGGCGGCCCGACCGGAGCGGGCGCGGGCGTTTTGCTCGCCGGCCGCTGCGCCAGCAGGGCCAAGGGCAGCAGCCACAGCAGCAAAATAGAAACGCGGAGGACAACAGACATGCGGAGGGCAAAGGTACGGCCGGGGCCGGGCCTAACGCTCATCTTTGCGGGCTAGTGCCCCGTGCCCGGCCCTGCTGCCGGGCCAACCTATGTACCCCGCCGTTATGCTCGCTCAAATTCGCCAGTTCATTCAGGAAAACCAGCTTTTCAACCTTGAAACCGACGCCGTGCTCGTGGCCGTGAGCGGCGGCATGGACTCGGTGATACTGCTCGACGCCCTGCACCGGCTGGGCGCCCAGGTGGCCGTGGCGCACGCTCATTTCGGCCTGCGCGAAACCGATGCCGACCTCGACGAGCAATTCGTGCGGCAGCTGGCCAAGCGCTACGGCCTGCCCTACTTCGCCGAGTTTTTCCAATCCAAGGCCTTCGCTGAAAAAGAAGGCATCTCGACCCAGATGGCCGCCCGCCTGCTGCGCTACGAGTGGTTTGAGCGCCTGCGCCAGGAGCAGGGCCTGGCCGTGATAGCCACCGGCCACCACCAGCGCGACGCCGCCGAAACCATGCTCCTGAACCTGACCCACGGCACCGGGCTGGCCGGTTTGCACGGCATCAAAGCGAAGAACGGCCACGTGGTGCGCCCCCTGCTGGGCGTGGGCAAAGACGAACTGCACGAGTACATGGCCGAGCGCCGCCTGGTTTGGCGCGAAGACGACTCGAACGACTCCTCGCTCTACCAGCGCAACCTCTTGCGCCACGAGGTGCTGCCCGTGCTGCGCGAAATCAACCCCAACCTCGACCAGACCCTGCAAACCACCGCCGAGCGCGTGAGCGGAGCCGAGGAAATCGTGCGCCGGTACGTGGAGCAAACCCGGGAGCAGGCCCGCCTTGACCTGCCCGAGGCCACGTACCTGAACATTGCCACGCTGCAGGCCACCACGGCCACGATGCTGGTCTTGCACGAGCTGCTGCGGCCCTTCAACTTCAGCTATGCCGTGGTTCGCGACGTTGCGGCCTCATTTAATTCGCTGGCCGGCCGGCAGTTTGACTCGCCCACGCACCGGCTGGTCAAGGACCGCGACCAACTGGTCATCACGCCGCGGCGCCTCACCCAGTTCGGCACGTTCCAGCTGCATGAGGGGCAAACCGACCTGCTGGCCGACGGCCTGCGCTTCCGGGCCGAAACGCACGCGGCGGCCGGCTTTCAGGTGCCGCGCTCCCGCAGCACGGCCGCCCTGGACGCCGACAAGCTCAAGTTTCCGCTCACTCTGCGCCGCTGGCAGGAAGGCGACTGGTTTATGCCGCTGGGCCTGAAGGGCAAAAAGAAGCTGAGCGACTTTCTCATCGACCAGAAAGTGTCCCTGAACCTGAAGGACGACGTGCGCGTGCTGACCTCGGCCGACGGCAAAATCTGCTGGGTTGTGGGCTTCCGGGTCGATGAGCGGTTTAAGGTGAGCGAGGACACGGCGCGGGTGCTGACCGTGCAGCGCCTGTAGCCTATCTCCGAACTCCCGCCGCGCGCCTTACTTTTGCGGCTCTCCCTCCTCAACCTAATCCTGTTCCAATGAAAGTTACCGTAGTCGGCGCCGGCAATGTGGGCGCCACGTGCGCCGATGTGCTCGCCACCCGCGAAATCGCCAACGAAATTGTGCTGGTCGATATCAAAGAAGGCATTGCCGAAGGCAAAGCGCTGGATATCTGGCAGAAATCCCCGGTTATCGGCTACGACTCACGCACGGTGGGCGTCACGAACGACTACGCCCGCACGGCCGGCTCCGAGGTGGTGGTCATCACCTCCGGCCTGCCCCGCAAGCCCGGCATGAGCCGCGACGACCTGATTTCGGTTAACGCCGGCATCGTGAAGTCGGTGACCGAGCAGGTGGTGGCGCACTCGCCCAACGCCATTATCATCGTGGTGAGCAACCCGCTCGACGTGATGACCTACCAGGCCCACCTGACGGCCAAGCTGCCCCGCGAAAAGGTGTTCGGCATGGCCGGCATCCTCGACACGGCGCGCTACCGCGCGTTTCTGGCTGAGGCCCTGAACGTGAGCCCCAAAGACATTCAGGCCGTGCTCATGGGCGGCCACGGCGACACCATGGTGCCCCTGCCCCGCTACACCACCGTGGGCGGCATCCCGGTCACGGAGCTGATTGACAAGGCTGAGCTCGACGCCATCGTGCAGCGCACGGCCGTCGGCGGCGGCGAGCTGGTGAAGCTCATGGGCACCTCGGCCTGGTATGCGCCCGGCGCGGCGGCCGCTCAGATGGTCGAGGCCATTGTGCGCGACCAGCGCCGCGTGTTCCCGGTGTGCCTGGAGCTGCAGGGCGAGTACGGCATCAACGGCGTGTACCTCGGCGCCCCGGTTATTCTGGGCAAAAACGGCGTGGAGCGCGTGATTGAGCTGCAGCTCAACGACGAGGAAAAGCAGCTGCTCGAAACCTCGCGCGGCCACGTGAAAGAAGTAATGGACGCACTGGACAAGATGAGCGCCGCGGCTTAGCTTCCACTTTGGTAATACAGAAAGAGGCCCTGCTGGACTATCCAGCAGGGCCTCTTTTTTGTTATGGAAACAGCTTATAAATGTCTTTTCGACTCACAACGCGCACAAACTCTGCGATGCCTCCGGCAACGACCAGGCCTATTCGGAAGTCGCCCACCCGAATACGATAAGCTGTCTTGTACCCCTTCAGCTTTTTGACGTTTCCGACGGCAGCAATAGTATTGGCTTCCTCGACCTCCAGAATAACTGCTGCTACTGCTAACTTTAAATCAGCAATCGGCAACTTATCAAGGTCTTTCAGGAAATAGCGGTTAAACTCTGTTTTCACGGCTGCCCCAGCTTCCGCATCACCGCTTCGCGCGAAACCTTAGGTGCTCCGGCGGCCTGCCGCATCAGGGTAGCCAGCCCCAGGTCTTCTTTCTCTTCGTCGGAAAGCGCCTTAACGGGAATATTCATTTTTTTGAGCAGCGTTGTTATCAGCTTTAGCTCGGCAGGCGAGGTCGGAGAAATAACTAAGGAAGTCATAGCGAAGTCAACGAAAAAGACAGATTGAATTTAGGATGAAGGGCGGTATTCTGCAGTATGCCGCCCTTCGTCTACTGCTGACTGGCCCGGAACAGCTTCTGCTTTTCATCTTTCGAGAGGCTCTCGTAACCGGAGCGCGAAATCTTATCCAGTATCAGGTCTACTTCCTCGGAGTGGGGCTGGCCGGGGGCAGTGGGCTTGGCGGCGGAGTTGGCACCGGTGCTGCGGCGGGCCGCCACGGGCTCGGGCCGGCTGGCCTGCATGGGGGGCCGGGGACTGCTCAGACGCGAAAACCAGCTGCCCACGGCCTGCACCGGTGCGCCGAGGTCGCGCCCGGCCTGCAGCTGCCTGATGAACACGTAGCCCAGCAGGGCCCCGCCAAGGTGCACAATTTCGCCGCCCGTGTTGCCGCCGTTGATGCCGGCCAGCGAAATCAGCACAACTGCCACGGCTATCCACTTGATTTTAACCGGGCCCAGCAGGAGCAGCATAAACGTGTAGTCGGGCAAGAGCGTAGCCGCCGCCACGATGATGGCCGTTACGGCGCCCGAAGCGCCCAGCACCGACAACTCCCGCGCGGCGGCGGGCTGCAGCACCGGCAGCAGGTTGTAGCTGAGCAGGAAGACGACCGCGCCCGCCAGTGCCCCCAGCACGTAGATGCTCACCAGGCGCCGGTCGCCGAGGTATTCGCGCAGCAATTGGCCGAACCAGTACAGGTTCAGCATATTAAACAGGATGTGAAAAAAGCCTTGGTGTGTAAAAGCGTAGGTGAGCACCGTCCAGGGGTGACGCAGCAGCACGCCCAGGTTGGCCGAGAGCTCAATCTGCCGCATCACCAAGGCGAACACGCCGCCCGCGCCGGCCAGAAACGTAACAGCCTTCAGCACCACCACGGCCGCGAACACCAGCACGTTTATCACGATAAGCTGATGCAGCGCATTGTCGCGCCGGGTGAAAACCTGTTTGATATCTTCAACTATACTCATAGGAAAGGTAGAAATAGGACGGCCAGCAGGGGGTAAACAAGCAGGCTACTCTGGCAGATTTAGTAGAACTGCCCGCGCCCGCGCTCCCAGATTTTCAGGATAACAAAGCCAATCAACAATCCGCCCAGGTGGGCGAAGTGCGCCACATTGTCGCCGGGCGTGCGGTGTACGCCCTGGTAGAGCTCATACATGGCGTAGAGAAATACAAAATACTTGGCCTTGATGGGAAAGGGAATAAAAAGCAGGAACAGTTCCGTATTCGGAAACAGGTAGGCGAAGGCGAACAGCAGACCAAATAGCGCCCCCGAGGCACCGAGCATGGGCGACAAATATGACTTATTTAGAATCCTCTCAGACTCAATTAAAACGTTAGCCTTGAGATTCTCATCAGTAGGATTACGTTCAAAAGCGGCGGCCAACGCAAAATTGCTGGCGGCGTCGTAGGTGTTGGCGGCGTGGTTGCGGATGAACTCGGAAAAGTCACCACCCGTGGGATTAGCTACCAGCTCTTGCCGGTCGCGGCGCAGGGCGCTGATTTCGTAGTAGCGCACGCCTTGGTAAAGCAGCCCGGCCCCAACGCCGCAGATAAGCCAGAAAGCCAGAAACCGCCGGGCACCCCAGCGCTGCTCCAGCAGGGGCCCGAAGGAAATCAGGCCGAACATATTGGAAATCAAGTGGCCCCAGCCGCCGTGCAGAAACATGTGCGTCACGAATTGCCACACCTGAAACAGCGGCGAGCCCAGCGGAAACAAGGCGCCGTACTCGACTACCGGCAGCTGCGGCATACTGTTAGTGATGACCAGCAGCAGCACATTGATGATGAGTAGATTACGAACGGTTGGAGTCAGATTAAACATAGAAGGTTGTGCAAACGCAGGTCCAGGCGTTGCGCCCGAAACAAATGAGGCGGCAGTTTCTCCCGCCTGTCACGTGGACGACTACGCCTTACGGAAAAACTCGCTGAGCTGCTGCCCATCGAGCAAAACCAGGGTTTTGCGGCCGTCCGGGGTGTAGCCGGGCACCTGGCAGGCGAAGAGGCGGTCGGCCAGCGCGTTCAGCTCGGCCTCGGGCAGGCGGGTGTGGGAGGTGGCGGCGGCCACGCGCCGGGCCAGGGCGCGGGCCAGTTGCTCGCGGCGGTCGAGCTTGAGCGGGCCGGGCGCGGTGCGAAACTGTTCCACGAGGCCTTCGAGCAGCTCCTTTTCGCCCTGCGCGGGCATGCCGGCCGGAATGGCTTCCACGGCCACGGTGTTTTTGCCAAATTCCGAAAACCGGAAGCCCAGCGCGTGCAGCGGCTCGGTCAGCTCGCGCAGCACGGCAAAGTCGGCGGGCGAAAATGACACCGGCCGCGGGAACAGCAGGGCCTGCGAGGCGCCGCCGGTTTGGGCCAGGCCGGCCACGTAGTCTTCATAAAGTATGCGCTCCCGGGCCGCCTCCTGGTCAAGCAGCAGCAGGCCCGACTTCACCGGCACGAGCACGAAGCGGCCCTGCACCTGCACGGCCCGGCCGCCAGCACCGGGGCTGCTTTCGCGGGCCGGCAGCCCCGCCGTCCCCCCGGCTGGCGGCGCCGAAGGCAGGTGCAAAAGCCCGGTGCCAGCCGGCGGGACAGTTTCGGCGGGCAGGTCCTCGTCGGCACCGAGCTGGCGCGCCGGGCTAGCCTCCTC
>CAXUEM010000159.1:0-4662 GCA_964249885.1 uncultured Hymenobacter sp.
ACCGTGCCGCCCGCAAAGTCCAGCACGCCTAGCTTAAACAGAAATCCATCCGGATGCCAGGTCCAGTGCGCCAGCGGGCAGTAAATAACGAGGCTGAACAGACAGATAAACAGCAGATAACCCCAGAAGCGGATGCGCTCGGCAAAGCCGCCCGTTATCAGGGCCGGGGTGATAATGGCGAACTTTAGCTGAAAGGCGGCAAACAAGACCAGCGGCAGCGTGGAGCCCAGTCGGGGGTGCGGGGCTGTGCCCACGTTGTTGAACAGGAAAAACGTGCGCGGGTCGCCGATGAAACCACCCAGGCTGTCGCCAAACGCGAGCGAAAAGCCCACCACGTACCACAGCACCGACACCACCCCCAAGGCCACAAAGCTCTGCAGCATGGTGCTGATGATGTTGCGCGCGCTCACCATGCCGCCGTAGAAAAACGACAAGCCCGGCGTCATCAGTAGGACCAGCCCCGAGGCGCAGAGCATCCAGGCCAGGTCGGCGGGCTGAAAGGCATTGGGCGCGGCCGTCGGGTGGCGCAGCGGCAATAAGGTGGCAGTCAGGCTCAGCAGCAGCAAGGCGGCCAGAGCGAATGCGGCGAAGCGTTGGCGGCGGGAAGTCACGTTGCGAATATAGGGGGTGTTTCTGTTTTTACAAGCGGTTTTACAAATTACCCCCTGCTGGCAATAGGGGCAATATGTGAATTATGGCCCTATTTATAAAAACTACCTTCAATAAAGAAAGTCTCTTTTGATTTTACCAGCATTTCTAGCGAAACCTGAAAGAAGCAAAAAAGGAAGTCACGCAAAGCCTGTAATAGACTCCGCGCGACTTCCCTTCTTGCGTTTTCAGATTTTGCGTTAAACGCTGCCTACTGCGCTCAGCTCCATACTTGGTACACCAGCAGGGCCGCGGTCCAGGCCAGGCCGGTCATGTACACGAGCTGAGCCAGGGGCCAGCGCCAGCCCTTGGTTTCGCGGTACACCACGGCCACCGTGCTCATGCACTGCATGGCAAACACGTAGAACACCAGCAGGGCCGCTGCCCGCGCCGGCGTGTAAAAGGGCTGCCCGTTGGCATCCTTCTCGGCCCATAGCTTCTGCTGCACCGTGCCCAGGTCGGCGTCCTGCCCCACGCTGTAGATGGTGCTCATGGTGCCCACAAACACTTCCCGCGCCGCAAACGAGGTAAGCAGGGCAATGCCGATTTTCCAGTCGAAGCCCAATGGCCGGATGGCCGGCTCCAGCGCCCGGCCGAACACGCCGGCGTAGGAGTTTTCGAGGCGGGCAGCGGCCACGCGGCGCTCCAGGGCAGGGGCGTCCTCGGCGGGCTGCGCCTGCAGGGGTGAAAGCGCCTCGCGCTGACCGGGCACCGCATCCGGCGCCGCTGAAGCCGTGGTTTTCCCAGCGGCACTGGTCCGCACCTGCGCCTCGGCCGCGTCCTGCCGGCCAGCCGGGCCATACGTCGCCAACACCCAAAGCAGCACCGAAATGGCCACAATCACCTTGCCCGCCTGCCACACAAAGGCCTTTACCTTCTCAATAATCGTCAGGCCCACGTTTTTCCAGCGCGGCCAGCGGTACACCGGAAACTCCATGATGAAGTAGCTGCGCTCCCGCGGCTTGAGAATCTTCTTCAGCGCCCAGGCCGAGGCCAAGGCCGAAAATAATCCTAGCAGATACAGCCCCATCAGGGCCAGGCCGCGCATGTTAAAGATGCCCAGCACGTTCTCGTCGGGCACCACCAGGGCCACCAGCACCGCGTACACCGGAATGCGCGCCGAGCACGACATGAGCGGCGTCACGAAGATGGTTATCATCCGGTCTTTCCAGCTCTCGATGGTGCGCGCTCCCATAATGGCCGGCACGGCGCAGGCCAGGCCCGAAATCAGGGGCACCACGCTTTTGCCGCTCAAGCCGAAGGGCCGCATAAGCTTGTCCATAAGGAAAGTTACGCGGGCCATGTAGCCGGTTTCTTCGAGCACCGAGAGAAACGCAAACAGCAGCGCAATCTGGGGAATGAAGATGAGCACGCCGCTCAGGCCGGCTAGCACGCCCTCGGTGAGCAGGCGCACCAGCGGCCCATCAGCCCGCGCCTGAATGGCCCCGCTCAGGGCCGAGAAGCCCTGCTCAATCAAATCCATGGGGTATGCAGCCCAGGCGAAAATGGCCTGAAACAGCATAAACAGGATGCCCAGGAAAATCAGGTAGCCGCCTACGCGGTGGGTAAGCACCCGGTCGAGCTTGTTCGAGAACGGCTCCTGCTGCTCGGTGCGCGTCACGGTCACGGTTTCCAGCAGCAGCTCGTTGATGCGGGCGTAGCGCGCAATGGTTTCCTCAGCCTGCCGCGCCATGGGCTCGAACTGGTACTGCTGGGTCAGCTCCTGAATGTAGGCCTTGTCGTCGGCGCTCAGGAAGCTGATGTGCCGAAACTGCTGGGCGTAGTGCAGCGCCAGGTAGTCGTTGTGCAGGTTGAAGTAGTAGCGAATCTGGCGCACGAGCGGCAGCAGGGCCTCATCGGGCGTCCAGAACCGCGCGCCGGCCGGGGCGTCGAGGCGCTGGGCCATCACAATTTTCAGCGCCGCCACGCCCACGCCCTGCCGCGCGTTCATCGGAATCACGGGCACGCCCAGCTCGCGCTGCAGGGCCGGCACGTCGATGTTGATGCCGTGGCGGGCGGCCACATCGGTCATGTTCAGGGCCAGCACGGCGGGCAGCTGCAGGTCGGCGAGCTGCGAAAACAAGAGCAGGCTGCGGCGCAGGTTGCTGGCGTCCACGGTCACGACCACAAAGTCGGGGTACGCGTCGGAGTCTTGGTCGTAGAGCAGGTCGGTAATCACCTGCTCGTCGAGGCTTTTAGGATAGAGCGAGTAGGTGCCGGGCAGGTCGATGATTTCGGCCCGCTGCTGGGCCGTGAGCTGGGCCACACCGGTTTTGCGGTCCACCGTCACGCCCGGAAAGTTGCCCACCTTCTGGTTGAGGCCGGTGAGCTGATTAAACAGCGAGGTCTTGCCCGAATTCGGGTTGCCAATCAGGGCAATGCGCAGCGGGCGCGCCGGCCGGGGCCGCGCCGCACCGGAAGGCGCTGCCGGAGCCGCTGAAACCGGAGAAGCCGCTGCTGTCATACCAATAATCTATAGTCAACCAGAGTCGTGGGCCAACACCCCCTGCTGGCTGGCTTGCCGCGGGCTGCCCCTACTTCAAAATAATATTAACCGCCTCGCTCACCCGCAGCGAGAGCGTGTATTCCTCGTCGCCGAGCACCAGCATCAGCGGGTCGCCGAGGGGCGCGCGGCCGCTCAGGCGCACGGTCTGGCCGGGCACGCAGCCCATTTCGAGCAGCTTGAGCGCCATCTCGGGGTCCTGCAGGCAGCAGATGGTGCCCGTTTCCTGGGGCCGCAGGTCGTTGGCGCTGCGGCGGCCAGCAGGGGCGGCCGGAGCCAGAACAGAACTAGAGCGACGAAATAGGGCCACAGATGATGCTTATTTAGACGGATTGTAAACAAAGGTACGCGCGGCTAAGGTTTCCGCCTCCCCGATAGTATTTGCCGGCTGGACGCCCTGCCTTGATATTATACTATTCCACCCTTTAATTGGACCTTGTAAAAATACTTTTGCCTTCGCACCTTATCATTTCAAGAACTTTATTAAATTTGTCAGCGCTACCCCAATTTAAATCTCGATTACTATGTTCAAACGCTACTTGCTACTCTCTTTCTTCGCCTTTTTGCTGCCCGCGCTGAGCTGGGCGCAGGAAGGCCGCATCACGGGCCGCGTGGTCGACCAGGAAAGCAAAGACCCGATTCCCTTCGCCTCCATCGGCCTGCGCGACGAGCAGACCGGCGCCCTGACGAACGAGTACGGCTTCTTCCAGCTGGCCACACCGGTCAAGACCCTCGATGACTCCATCGTGGTGATGGCGCTGGGCTACCGCCGTACTGCGCTACTAGTGAAGCGCGGCGCCACGATGGAAGACCTTATCATCGAGATGCCGAAGCAGAACATCAAGCTGGACAACGTGGTGATTGAGTCCAAGGGCATGAAGGCCCTGATGATGGGCTGCCGCTCCAACTCGCCCGGCGCGGGCATGATTCAGGGTATGCCGGGCTCGCAGTACGCCTTTATGGTGAAGAATGACAAGCAGAAGAAGCTGGGCTACATCCGCTCGGTGTCGTTTTACATCGGCGAGAACGGCTACCCGCGTGAGCCTTTCCGCGTGCGTCTCTACAAGGCCGACGGCAACTACAGCTCGCCCAACTCCGACATGCTCACCGACAACGTGGTGGTGTCGGCGGCCCGCGGCGGCGAGTGGTTTACGGTGGATTTGACGAGCTACAACATCGTGGCGCCCGAGGAAGGCTTCTACGTGGCCATGGAGTGGATTGTGAGCGGCGACAAGTTCTATACCACCAACTTCATGGACAACTACACGCCCTACGGGCAGATTCTGCGGCCCACGTTTGAGTTCAAGGAGCCCCGCACCTGGAACTACACCATCGGCCGCGGCTGGAGCCTGATTACGCTGGCCAACGGCGGCAGCCGCTACAACGCCATGATTCGGGCCGAAGTAGACGCGTATAAATAAGCGGTGCCCGGCCGGGCACTAACCCAAAAGAGGCCCCCCCCGCAGCGCCGGGCGCAGCAACCTAAGGGGCTAAAAACACCAAGGGGGGAT
>CAXUEM010000159.1:4672-7222 GCA_964249885.1 uncultured Hymenobacter sp.
GGGGGCGGCCTCTCCAAGGTCAGGGCTAAAAGCCAGCAGGGGGTATGCCGCCCGGTCTCGGCCGGACCGTTTTATTCCTTCGTGCGGACGGCAATTTCCACCCGGCGATTTTCCTGGCGCCCGGCGGCAGTTGCGTTGGAAGCCGCGGGCATGGCCTCGCCCATGGGCTCCACACTCAGGCGGCTGGCCTCGATTTTACCGTTCGTGGTCAGCCAGTTCTTCACGGCCTCCGCGCGCTTCTCACTCAACTCTTTATTGAAGTCCTTGTCGCCGCGCGAGTCGGCAAAGCCCATAATCTGAATTTGATTTTTGCTGTAACGCTTGCCGATAGATGCACTTACCTGATTCAGGGCATTGGCGGCGCCGGCTTTGATTTCGGACTTGCCGGTATCAAACAACACTTTTTCCTCTAAGCCATAAATGCTGTAGTCCTCGTTGCCGCGCACCGTCACGTCGGGCAGGTTCACTTCCTCAAACTTCACTTCTTTCAGCTCGACCTTGGTCAGGTCGAAGGCATTGCCCACGACAGTGCCGGCTTCGGCTGCGGCGCCGGCGGCCGTCTGGCCGTCGCGGTAGACCACGGCGGTGTCTTGGGTGGCTTCCTGGGGCTGGTCTTTGGTTTCGGGTTTTTTAAGCCCGTCGCACGAGGCTAAGAAGGTCAGCGCCGCGAGCAACGTAAAAAGGGGCTTACGCATAGGAGTAAGGGTTTGGGAAAGAAAAAATGGTGCCGGCGCTTACGATAAATGGAATGACGAAGTTGAAAACAGGTTTTTGAGTTGGTTCGCCGGCCGCCTGAGGCCGGCGGAGCCGCCAGGCAAAACGCAGTTGCAGTGCAGAAAACAGTTTTTTAATTTACCCTTTTCGCTACCCATCTCCACCAGTCCGCTATGTTATCACGCATACTTATGGGCGCGCTGCTGCTCGCCGTTTCCCTGGGCAGCTACGCGCAGGACAACAAGATTACCGGCCACGTCGTCGATGCCAAGACCAAGGAGCCGGTGCCCTTCGCCTCCATCGGCCTGAAGGCCGACGGCACCGGGGCGCTTACCAACGAGTTCGGCCTGTTTCAGCTGCCGGGCTTTGAGAAAGGCACCACCGACTCGCTGATGGTGATGACCCTGGGCTATATTCCCACGGCGGTGTTCATCAAGAAAGGCAGCAGCGAGAACCTGACCATTGAGCTCAAAAAGCGCGTCATCGAGCTGAAAGAAGTGGTGGTAAAGGGCGGCAAGGTGAAGAACCTGGAGCTGGGCACCCGCGCCGACCGGCCCGACGAGGGCATGATTCAGGGCCAGGCGGGCAGCCAGTACGCGTTTTTCGTGAAGAACGACAAGCAGAAAAAGCTCGGCAACGTGCGCTCGGTCTCGTTCTACATCGGCGAGAACGGCTTTCCGCGCGAGCCTTTCCGCGTGCGCCTCTACAAGGCCGACGGCAATTACAACGCTCCCAACACCGACCTGCTGACCGAGAACGTGGTGGTGTCGGCCCCCGCCGGCGGGCAGTGGTACACGGTCGACTTGACCCCCTACAACGTGGCCGCGCCCGAGGAAGGCTTCTTCGTGGCCATGGAGTGGATTGTGGGCGGCGACAAGTTTTACTCGGCCAACTTCATGGACAATTACACCGCCTACGGGCAGGTGATGAGCCCCACGTTCGAGTTCAAGGAGTCGCGCACCTGGAGCTACACCATCGGCAAGGGCTGGAATCAGCTCACGCTGGCCAACGGCCAGGGCAAGCGCTACAACGCCATGATTCGGGCCGAGGTAGACATGATTAAGGGCGGCGACAAATAAAGCCCGCCGCTGGGGACGGCTGGAGCGGCGGCAACGAACGACGACGCGCCTAACTCTGCTCCTGGCCTTTACGCACATGAAGCAATTCCTAAAAAAAGCCCCCTGCTGGCCAGCAGGGGGGCTTTTTTGTTTAAACAGGCTTATGCTGATGGTAAATGACTGCGCTCTGCTGTCAGCCATCCGTTGCCGCCGCTCTATCTGCCCGCAGCGGCAGGCTTTATTTCTTCAGGCGCGCCATAATCCAGCCGCGGATGGCTTCGGCGGCTTCGGGCGAGAAGTTGGGCTGGGGCTGGCCGTTCACGACGGGCCACTTGGTGGCTTCCGGCTGAAAGAGGTGGTTGACGCCCGGCAGCTTTTTCTCTTCTACGTTTTTCTTATTGAGCAGCAGACCTTTGCCGAGGGCGGCCAGGTTGGCATCGGCGTCGGCGTTGAGGTCGGCGGCGCCGTGCAGCAGCAGCACCGGGCAGGTCACGGCCGTCAGGCGGGCCACGGGGTTGAGGGTGAGCAGGTGGCGCAGGCGGGGCGAGGTCATGCCAGCGGCGGCGGTTTGGGCGTCGGCATCGCTCAGGGCGGGGTTGCGCTGGCGCAGCAGGCCGGCTACCGTGGCCTGGGCCTGGGCATCATCGGTTGAAACCCGAATAGCCTCCAGGATGGCCTGCTCGATTTTGAGTCGGGCCGCCAGCTGCGTCCCGCTGGCCCCGGCGGCCCGCAGCTGGGCCGTGCGCTGCTGGAGCAGCAGCTGGGCGCCAGGCAGGCC
>CAXUEM010000160.1:0-976 GCA_964249885.1 uncultured Hymenobacter sp.
ACCTTGGCCCGGTCGGCAATTGCGGGCCGTCATGATTATACTTATCCGATAGTTTATATAACCAAACTACGTATTTATCCCAACGAAATCCGTATTTTTTTCGTCGTCGTGCTGTTCTCCAACCCGTAAGAAGCAGAGCCAAACCCCTTAATCTCTCCTTCTTATGAAAAAGCACACCTTGTTTTTAGCAGCCCTGGGCTTGAGCGCCGGGCTGCTCACTTCCTGTGGCAACAACAACGACGGCGGTAGCACCGGCACTTCGGGCCAGGGTGGCACGGGCACTGACGGCGGTGCCATGAGCACCGACACCTCCATGAGCGGCGGCACCGGCGGCACCGGCACCATGAGCGGCGACGCCTCCGGTACGGGCGGCAGCATGAGCGGCAGCAGCACCGACGGCAGCATGAACTCCGGCGGCAACATGAGCGGCTCGGGCTCAGGTAGCACGGGTAGCGGCAGCATGAGTGGCAGCGGCTCTGGCACGAGCGGCGGCAGCATGAGCGGCTCTGGCACTGGCACAACCGGTGGTACCATGAACGGCGGCACGACAGGCAGTGGCACAACGGGCGGCGGTACGAGCGGCAGTGGTACGACAGGCACCGGCACGACGGGCGGCACAACCGGCAGCGGCACGAGCGGCTCGAGTGGCAATCCGCCGCAGTAGCCGTGGCTTCAGTTATAATTTTCTTTTCCCTAATACCTTGATTTATGAAAACGCTCCCTTTGTATATGAGCCGCGCCCTCGCCCTTGGTGCGACCATTCTGAGCCTGACTTTAGGCGCCTGCAGTGCCACCAACACTGACTCGGGCACGAGCGGTAATGGCTCCGGTTCCGGCACCACGGGCGGTAGCACGGGCACCTCGGGTACCGGCACCTCCGGAACAGGTACTTCGGGCACCGGTACGTCTGGCTCAAGCGGCACCGGAACCGGTACCGGTTCCGGTACCAGTACCCCGCCGAGCAACACTCCGTAAT
>CAXUEM010000160.1:986-7214 GCA_964249885.1 uncultured Hymenobacter sp.
CTCCGTAATCATCCAGTTGCCTGCGGGCAGTCAAGCAAAAAAGGTCGGCCATCAAGGTGGTCGGCCTTTTTTTGTTTGACTGCGAGTGATGTGGCGTCCTGATTTGGTGGGATTTAAATCTGTTGCATCATTCTTGGTAGCCCCCTGCTGGGCCCTCCTGTTGGCGCGAGTTTGGCGCAGCGTAACTCATGCCGAATAAAGAGATAAAGGTTTGAGGCCAGGACGCCAGCCAGGGCGGCCCCTGGTTGCAATAATTCCGGCATTATTACCCATCTTCCGGCCACTATTGCTCCGCCCGGGCGCCCGCCGCGCTTGTCGCGTGCTGGTATATTGCCTCATGCCCCGACTTCTCCTCCTGCTGCTTCCTCTCCTAGTGGCCCTCAGCGCCCCGGCCCAGCGCCCGGAGCCGGCCGAACTGGTGAACCCGCTCATGGGTACCGATTCCAAGCCCAGCTTTTCCAACGGCAACACCTACCCGGCCATTGCCCGGCCCTGGGGCATGAACTGCTGGCTGCCCCAGACCGGCAAAATGGGCAGCGGCTGGGCCTACCAGTACTCGGCCGAGAAAATCCGGGGGTTCAAGCAAACCCACCAGCCCTCGCCCTGGATGAATGACTATGGGCAGTTTGCCCTCATGCCCGGCACTGGCCGCCTGAAGATGGATGAGGACGCTCGCGCCAGCTGGTTTTCGCACAAATCAGAGGTGGCCAAACCCTACTACTACAGTGTGTATCTGGCTGATTATGACATCACCACTGAGCTGACCCCGACCGAGCGCGCCGCCCGCTTCCGCTTCACCTTCCCGGCCACCGACAGCGCCTACGTGATGCTGGACGCCCTCAACAAAGGCTCCTACGTGAAGCTGCTGCCGGCCGAAAACAAAATCATTGGCTACACCACCAGGAACAGCGGCGGCGTGCCCGCCAATTTCAAAAATTACTTCGTCGTCATTTTCGACCAGCCCTTCATCGCCAGCCGGGTATACCGCGATGGCGCGGCGGCCGAAGCGGGCCTCACGGAGATGAGCGCCGACCGGGCCGGGGCGGGCGTCATGTTTCGCACCCGGCGCGGGCAGGCGGTGCAGGCGCGGGTGGCCTCGTCGTTTATCAGCCCGGAGCAGGCCGAGCGCAACCTGCTGGAAATTGGCCCCGACGATTTTGAAACCGTAAAGCAAAAAGGCCGCGCCGCCTGGAACGCCGCCCTGGGCCGGGCCGAAATCGAGGGCGGCAGCGAGGCGCAGCAGCGCACGTTCTACTCCTGCCTGTACCGTTCCCTGCTGTTTCCACGCCGGTTTTATGAGCTGGATGCGGCCGGGCAGCCCGTGCACTACAGCCCCTACAACGGGCAGGTGAAGCCGGGCTATATGTACACCGACACCGGCTTCTGGGACACGTTCCGGGCGCAGATGCCCCTACTGGCCCTGCTGTTTCCGGAGGAAAACGCCCGGATGCAGGCCGGCCTGGCCAACGCCTACCGCGAGGGCGGCTGGCTGCCGGAGTGGGCCTCGCCCGGCTACCGCAACATCATGGTGGGCAACAACTCGGCCGCCGTGGTGGCCGACGCCCATCTCAAGGGCCTGAGCGGGGCCGATGCCAAAACCCTCTACGAGGCCCTGCTGCACGGCGCCAACAACGCCGGCCCGCTCGAGGCCGTGGGCCGCGCCGGCGCGCCCTACTACACCAAGCTCGGCTACGTGCCGGCCGACGTGAAGCTGAACGAAAGCGCCGCCCGCACCCTGGAATACGCCTACGACGACTTCGCCATCTACCAGATGGCCAAAGCCTTAGGCCGGCCCAAAAAGGAAATCAACCTCTACGCCCAGCGCAGCCAGAACTACCGCCGGCTGTTTGACAAGCAGGTGGGCCTGATGCGCGGGCGCAATCAGGACGGCTCCTGGCACGCGCCCTTCAACCCCTACAAGTGGGGCGGCGACTTCACCGAGGGCAACTCCTACCACTACACCTGGTCGGTATTTCACGATGTGCAGGGCCTGATGAACCTGATGGGCGGCCCCCGCCGCTTCGTGGCCACCCTCGACACGCTCTTTACCCTGCCGCCGACGTTTGACGAGTCGTACTACGGCTCCGTGATTCACGAAATCCGGGAAATGCAGGTGGCCAACATGGGCCAGTACGCCCACGGCAACCAGCCCGCCCAGCACATTCCCTACCTCTACGCCTACGCCGGCCAGCCCTGGAAAACCCAGTACTGGGTGCGCGAAACCCTCAACCGCCTCTACCAGCCCACGCCCGACGGCTACTGCGGCGACGAGGACAACGGCCAGACCTCGGCCTGGTACGTGTTTTCGGCCCTGGGCTTCTACCCCGTCTGCCCCGCCACCGACCAGTACGTGCTCGGCGCCCCGCTCTTTCCCAAAGCCACCCTGCACCTGCCCAATGGCAAAGACGTGGTGCTCACGGCCGCCGCCAACTCCCCCGCCAACTGCTACGTGGGCGCCCTGGCCCTCAACGGACAGCCCTACTCCCGCAACTGGCTCAGCCACGCGGAACTACAGAAAGGCGCCACGCTGCAGTTTGAGATGACCGCCGCGCCCAACTTCCAGCGCGGCACCGCCCCCGCCGACGCGCCCTACTCGTTTTCCGCGCCGGGCCAGTAGCTCCCCCTGCTGGCTGCCCTAATAAGGCTTCATAAGCTGTTGATAGTCGTTTTCAGCATAGAAAACGATTCTCTACCATTTTTGAACCACCGTTTGCGTAAACTGGGTAGACAAGCTTGGGATTAAGCATAAGTACTATATCGCACTCGTAACGTTGACTGTTTGGCTGATTAGCTCATTGCCTTATGTGTGCATTTTATGCAGTCTGGTTTTCTTAACGGCGCCCTATCCGCCTTGCGTATACTCGTGGGTTGCTACACGCTCTTCGTGGTGACAGGGGCCTGCTCTAGCAACGGCAAAGCAAACGAGGCGCAACGCCTACCATTCGTCTCAAAAGACTCAGCGTTCATTCTCCGGGAGGTCTACTCGGGGAAGTACTGCTTTAAAACCCGCTTCTATTGGCGGGATAGTTTGCGGAATATGCGCGACATCTGCACCGTCTGGGGACAGTTCCACGATTCCGTGAACCAGGTGCAAATCGATGACCATGGCTGGCAGGGCAGAGACTGCGATACCAACCACTTTCTGATTATTCGCCAAGCCGGGAAAGCCTGGTTCGTCCCCTTCTGCGATGTCATGACCCTGCGCCAGCAATCAGGGTATCGCGGGTGGCGGGATACGCTATTTTTCCGCTCAGCCCTTGCCGTAACCGGGCCGCTCAATGCCGCCTTGAACGGGCTGGCCTTAAAAGACCGGCAGCATTTCTTAAAAGGCTTCTTGGATTGGTACATGCGTGGGCACATAGAGCGCAAAGTCATTTCCCTGCGGGTTGACAGCACCAACTACCTGACGCTCCTAGACCCCAAAACTCGGGCGTATCTGCGCCCGCGGCTCGGTACGCCGGGACGCTATTACTACCGTGTGTCCGACCATTACAACGAGAACGCACTCTGGGAATTTGACGACACCCATACCGACGGCTTACATGTGCGAATCATTAGGCCCGCGTGGTACGAATGCTTCTCGATGTAAAAGTAGGGCCCAGAGGAACGCTCCGTTTGGTAAACGGTAGGAACCAGCCCAATCCCAATACCTAGTGGCTAACCAGCGCCTGAAGCGCGGGGTGAGTTTGAGAAACTCGTCTGCGAATCATAGTTTACGAAACGGGCCGATGGGATGAGTTTCGTGAACTCCACAATGGAACTCGTTCTTTCGTCAAAGAGCAGCGGTTGGCGCGCGTTTAGCGCAGCATAGCTCCTGCTTATTTGCCAGGTGGAGGCTTAATCCATTAAATCTTGCGAAGCGGCGATATATACTGCGCCAGCAGGGGGGTGTTCAGCCGAGCAAATTGTACGGACGCGAGGAACTGTCTCGTCTGCGTAGGCAGCGCGAGCTACGCGGCACGCAGTTCGCGCTGGCCCAACGCTGATTCCTACCTTGCCCCCGCCCGTACTTCCGGCTTTGCCTCCAGTTCCTGCGCGGCCTGGGCACATCGCACTCCGGGCTCCTGCCCGTGGTGGCGAAGGTGGGAATGATGAAGTGGGTGACCAGTTTCAGGGCGGCCTGTTGGCGTAAAGCTGACCATCACGTCAGGCACGCATTTACGGACGCCGCAAATTTTACCCTCGCTTGGCGGGCCCGGGCGCGGCCGGCGGCGCGGGGCGTCCCGCACCAGATTTGGCTTACCTTTTGCGCCGCTCGTCCTCTTTACCCTCTCCCCACCCCCTGCTGGCTTATGAACCACCGCCTACACCTGCGCCTCGAACAGCTGGAACGCGCCACCGAAAAGCTCCTGCGCGCGGCCGAGGCGCTGGGGCCGGCGGCCACCACGGCGCCGGCCCCAGGACAATGGTCGGCCGCGCAGGTTGTGCACCACTTGTTGCGGGCCGAAACCGGCATCACGGCCTACATCCGCCAGAAGCTGGCCTCCAACGAAAAGCTGCGCCGCGGCGGATTCAGGGCGCACCTGCAGTCGTTTGTGCTGCGGCTGGCCCTGCGCCTGCCGGGTCTGAGATTCAAGACGCCGCCCCGCGCGGGCATCGAGCCCGACCCGGTCAATACCCCGAGCCTGCCCGAGCTGCGGCAGCAGTGGCAGCAGCTCCGGCGGCAGCTGGAACAGCTGCTCAACGAGTTTCCCGGCGCTCAGCTGCACCACGCCATTTTCAAGCACCCGCGCTCCGGCATGCTGACCATCAGCCAAACCCTGGACTTCATGCTCGACCACGTGCTGCACCACCAGCAGCAGCTGCGCCGCATTGCCAGGGCGGTGAAAAGTGAGCGGTGAGCAGACAGCTATAAGCGGCAACTTGCTTGCTATTCTTCCGCTTCCGCGGCAAACGCCTGCATGGCCGCTACCAGCTCCGGCGGGGGCACGATGAGCTTGCGCCGGGCCAAATCCAGCCACGCGCCGTCCACCGTCACGGTCGCGGCTACGCGGCCATCGGCCTTGTAGAGCGTGTGCAGAATGGTCCAGCGGCTGCCATCGTCGCTGAGGCTGAGAAAGCGGCCGTCCACGCGCAGGGCCTCGCCGGCGTGCACTTCCTTCTGAAATCTGGTTTCTTCCCGAAACAGAATGGGCCCCAGCTGCAGCTCGGCAAATTTTTTCAGGTCGAAGCCCGCCCGCGCCAGCAGGGTCACGCGCTGGTCGGCGGCAAAGTCGGCGTAGGCCGAGTGGCGCATGTGGCCGTTGGGGTCCATTTCGGCCCAGCGCACGTGGTAGGTTTGGGAATTGTCCGGGCTCATGGATTTCGCTTGCTTGTGGTTATTGGTTTGCCCGGCCCGCCAGCAGGGTCAGGCGCACCAGGTACTGCGCCTGCTCGTCGTGGCCGATAAACTCGGCGCTGTAGCCGGCCGTCTCGGCAACGTCCTGCAATAAGGCAGCATCGAGAAACAGCCAGGGAAACGGCTCCCCCTGCCGGCCCTGGTAGCTGAGCGTGTACTCAATTTCGCCGTGGTAAGGCCCGTTCAGGTCCAGCACGACGGCGCCCTCCTCGTCTTCATATAGGTAGGCAATGTCGGACGAGGTGGCCAGAATCTGGCCGCCGGGCGCCAGCAAGTCGCGGGCAAGGGCCAAAAACTTATCGAGGCCGGCCAAATCGCCGACCAGGCCCAGCCCGTTCATCAGCAGCAGAATGGTGTCGTAGGGCAATTCCTGCGTAAGCTTGTCATCGAACAGGCTGTGCCGGGCCACGTCGCGCACGCCGCGCGCCGCCATCACCTGCACGGCGCCGGCCGACACGTCCACGGCCTTCACGTCGGCGAAGCCGCGGCTTTGCAGCTCCAGGGTGTGGGTTCCGGCGCCGGCGCCCAGGTCCAGCACCCGGCCGCGGCATTCGTCCAGGGCCTGCCGCTCCAGCTCGGGCATTTGCAGCACAGAAATAGAAAAAAAGAACTACCGGCCCAAGGCGCTTGGGGCGGGTTAGTTGCGCTGAATCAGCCAGAAGCCCAGCAGCAGCAGCCCCACGCCCAGCGCGCGCAGGGCCGAGAGCGGATGCACCGGCAGCCCGAGCAGGCCGAACTGGTCGAGCACCAAGGCCAGCAGCAGCTGCCCGACTACCACCAGCCCCACCGTGAGCGTGGCCCCCAGCCGCGGCGCCAGCACCGTGACCACGGCCACGTAAAAAGCGCCCAGCAGCCCGCCGGCCAGCGTCAGGGGCGGCAGCGTGCGCAGC
>CAXUEM010000161.1:0-305 GCA_964249885.1 uncultured Hymenobacter sp.
GCCGGGGAGCGGGGCCGCCTGCCGGGCGGGGCCGTTCTCAGCCTGCAGCTGGACTGGGAAAAGCAGCTCAGCCCGCTCTAATCGGCGCTGGCGGGGGCCTGAAGCTGGCCGCCGCAAACGAGCCAGCCGGCACCACCCGCGCGGCGCAAATGCCGCCTAGGGATGGGCCGCTACCCACACGCTGCCATCCTCGTACTCTTCCTTTTTCCAGATGGTCACGACCTGCTTGAGCGTGTCGATGATGAACTCGCAGGCGTCGAACGACTCGGCCCGGTGCGGGGTAGACACGGCCACCACCACGGCCA
>CAXUEM010000161.1:315-7214 GCA_964249885.1 uncultured Hymenobacter sp.
CGCTGTTGTGGACGGGCACCGGGTCGCCTTCGGCGGTGTTGAAGACGGTCGCGGCGACGTCGCCGATGTCGAGCGTGCCCTTGCGGTGCACCACGGCCACCTGGCGCAGCATGGGCCACTTTTCCCGGGCCTGATTGACCACGTGCTCCAGCTGGCGCAGGGCCATGCTGTCGTAGGCTTCGTAGTGCAGGCGCACCACCCGGCGGCCGGTGCTCTGGTTGCGCACCGTGCCCACAAATGCATTCACGGCCCCGGCCCCGGCATCCTCGACGCGGGCCAGCACGGCGGCAATAGCTATGGGCTGGTCAGTAATTTCGAGGTGCATAGTTTCTAATTAAAAATCAAAAAGGAAGAATTGAAAATGAGCTGTTCAGCAACCCGGAGTGGGCGGAGAACTAGTTGTTTTCAATTTTAAATCATTCATTTTCAATTAGCCTACCCACCGCTGACGGGCGGAATAAGCGCAATTTCGTCGTGCTCGCGCAGTTCGCGGTCCGGGGCGGCGTATTCGTTGTTCAGGGCCACGGCGAAGCTGGTCAGCTCGCCCAGCACGGGGTACCGGGCGCGCAGCTCGTCCATGAGACCGGCCACGGTCTGGCCCTGTGGCAGGTTTACTTCCAGGGCGGGCTGCCCCACTATTTCGCGGGTAATTCCAAAAAGGGCGACTTTTAGCTTCATAAGTTGTTAGCTGGGGGTAATACCGGTAGCGCGGGCCGGCTGCGGGTGCCGAGGGCTGCTGAAACCAGCGGGGCGCCGGCTGGTTTGCTGCTCGCTGGTTTCCGCCGCCCTCAGCCGCCGCGGAGCTGGTACGTTTTCTTTTCTATTTCGTATCATTCGGCTCATGGCGCTGACTTCCCCTGTTTTAGTTGACAACCACGGCCGGCCGCTGGAATACCTGCGCCTGGCCGTCACGGACCGCTGCAACCTGCGCTGCTTCTACTGCATGCCGGCCGAAGGTATTCAGTACGTGCCCAAACACGAGCTGCTCAGCTACGAGGAAATGCTGCGGCTGGTGGCCATCATGGCCGGCCTCGGCGTGCGCAAGGTGCGCCTGACCGGCGGCGAGCCCTTCGTGCGGCGCGATTTGGTGCCCTTCATGGCCCGGCTGCGGGCTATCGACGGCATCGACGATATCAGCCTGACCACCAATGGCGTGCTCACCGCGCCCCACGTGCCCGAGCTCCGGCGCCTGGGCATCAAAGCCGTCAATCTGAGCCTCGACACGCTGGACCGCGCCCGCTTTGCCCGCATCACCCGGCGTGACGAGCTGCCCGCCGTGCTCCACACCTTCGAGGCCCTGCTGGCGGCCGGCATCCCGGTAAAAATTAACGCCGTGGTGATGGACGGGCAAAATATCGAAGACCTGGTTTCGCTGGCCGAGCTCACGCGCGAGCTGCCCGTGGACGTGCGCTTTATCGAGGAAATGCCCTTTAACGGCGGCTCACACACGGCCACGCCGGCCACGCTGCCCTGGCACCACGGTCGCATCCGGGCCCACCTGGAAGCGCACTTCGGCGCGCTCATGCCCCTGCCCGCGGCCGTCGGCGCCACCGCCACCGACTACCGCGCCGCCGGGCACGTGGGCCGGTTAGGCATTATCGCCGCCTACTCGCGCACTTTCTGCGGCACCTGCAACCGCCTGCGCCTCACGGCCGAGGGCGGCCTCAAAACCTGCCTCTACGATCAGGGTGTGCTGGATTTGCGGGCCATGCTGCGCGGCGGCGCCCCCGACGGTGAAATCGAGTCGGCCCTGATTCACGCCTTTCGCCACCGCGCCGCCAACGGCTTCGAGGCCGAAGCCGCCCGGCCGCTGCATCAGCTCAGCTTTGAGTCGATGAGCACCATCGGCGGATAGGGGCGCGTGGTTCGTGCCGGAATGCAGGCGCCGGTAGCTTCGCCTGGTTAGGTAAGTTTATCTCAGGTGGAGATGTGAACCAGCTGATAACAGCCTCGCCCGGCTCAAGTGGCGGGTGGTAAGTTAAGTATTGCAGGTTGAAATTGCCTGCTCGCGGCCGTCGTTAAGAGGGTTGTTTTAAGCGTGGCCGAGCTAACTTGGCTATTTGACCAAGAAGATGTCAAGAGAGGCGATACCACCGTCCGTTACCGTCAACGGGCGATTGAAACGTCCTCATCCATTCTCCTAACGGCCGGCGGAATGAGGCAGGCTGGTCTCTTCCAGGTCCTGATTTTCGCTTCCTACGTTCCACCGACCCTGGCTCATGCCCTCACTTCTCCAGCACGTTGCGCAGTTCACAACCGTTTCGCCGCTGCTGGCTGAGGAGTTGACGCAGCGCGCCCAGCCTCACCACTTCGGCAAGGGCGAGCTGTTGCACGCAGCGGGTACTGTGTGCCGGCGCACGTACTGGATTCAGCAGGGCCTGGTACGCATCTACTTCAACAAGGATGGGCGAATCGTGACGGATGGCTTCGCGGCCGAAAACCAGTGGATGACCTCGGCTTACAGCTTCATGCGGGGCGTGCCGGATGCCTACGCTATTGCCGCCATTGAGCCCACGGAAGCGTATTCGCTGGGGCTGGAGGACCTGCTGTATCTGTTCGAGCGGTTTCACGAGATGGAACGCTTCGGGCGCATAATAATGAGCGCACAGTTCATCGAGCAGTCCGAGCGGCTGAATTCGCTGCGCTTCACTTCGCCGGCCGAAAAGTACCAGCACTTCTGCACTCACTACCGGCCGATTCTGGCCCGGCTGCCGCTGGGCATGGTCGCTTCCTACCTGGGCATCACCCCGGAAACGCTCAGCCGGGTCCGCGCCAAGGGCTGACGGGTCGCGGTGGACAGCCGGGGAGTGCGCCAGTTTACAAACGAAGGCCCGCTGGGCATTTTTTGATTGTAATCAAGTGGCGCGGGCGAACAGAGCGGCACCTTTGCCCCATGATGCCTCTTCGTTTAGCCGGGGGCCGCTGGCCCGCCTGGCCCTTGGTTTTGCTGCCGCTCTTTACCTTGGAATATTTCCTGAGTGTGTATCCCGGCTGGGCGCTGATTGCCTGGGTGACGCCGCTGCTGTGGCTGCTGTTCTTTCACCAAACTCGGCCCTGGGTGGCCTACGCGGTGGGGGTGGCGGGCCTCATGCTGGTGTACGGCACGCAGCACACGGCCAATATTCTGACCGGGCCGGCCTTCCACCTGACCAACCTAACGTTTGCCGCCGCCTACCTGCTGCCCTTTCTGCTGTGCCGGGTGCTGGCCGCGCGCGTGCCCGCAGCGGGCCATTGGCTGCTGCTGCCCCTGGCCGCAGTTGGCGTCGAGTACCTCCTGGCGCTGGGGCCGAATGGCACCTGGGGCTCGGTGGGCTACTCGCAGGGCAGCGTGTACCTGCTGCAGCTAACGGCCTGGACGGGTATTTACGGTGTCACGTTTGTGCTCTACGCCACCGCCGGCCTGCTGTTCGAGGCCTGGCAGCAGCGGCAGGCGGGTCGGCGCGGCGTCCGGCCGGTGGGGCTGGCGCTGGGGCTACTCCTGCTCTGCTTCGGGCTGGGCTGGCTGCGGGTGCAGCAGCAGGCGCCGGCCCGGGCCGGGGTCCGGGTGTTGGGCCTCACGTTTCAGGATGCGCGCTCGTGGCCCTGGTTTCGGGAAGTAGTGTGGGAGCAAAACCTGACGCTGGCCCGCGACAGCGCGCTGCTGCGGCAAAAAGCCGGGGCTGCGCACGACTACTACCTGGCGCAGACCCGGCAGTACGCGCGGCAGCACCGGGCGCAGTGGGTTATCTGGAACGAGGCGGCCCTGGTCGTGTACCGACCCGACTCCGCCGCCTTTGCTGCCCGCAACGCCCGCTTCGCGGCGGCCAACGGGCTGCATCTGGGCGTAACGTACTTCCTGGTTGACCGGGGGTTTCCCGCCCGGCCCGGCCGCAACCACCTCACCATTTTCTCGCCCCAGGGACAGGTGCTGTACGACTACGTGAAGAACAAGCCGGTGGCCGGCCTGGAACCGGCCGTGGCCGCGCAGCGGCCGCCCACCGTGTTTCGGGTCGGGGCCGTGGCCTACGCCGGGGCCATCTGTGCCGATTTCGACTACCCCGGCCTTATCCGGCAAGTTGGAGCAGCCGACATCGTGTTTGCCCCGGCATCGGACTGGCCCGGCATTCGCGACTTGCACGCCCGCATGGCGGCCACGCGGGCCGTTGAAAATGGCTTTGCGCTGTTTCGCATTACCAGCCAGGGCAAAAGCAGCCTGACGACGGCCTACGGGGAAGAAGTGCGCAGCCAGTACCACCTCGCGCCCGAAGTAAAGGCCTTCGTGGCGACCGTGCCGGTGCAACCGGTGTGGACGCCCTACCGGGCCTGGGGCGACATATTTGCCTGGCTGTGCCTGAGCAGCTTGCTCGGCTTGGTAACGGCGGGGCGCTGGTTTCGTCCGCGCCGCCTGTCGCCGGCCTCCATTTCGTTTTCTGTGCAATGAAAGCGACACCTTTTCTAAGAAATCTCGTCCATCACGGTCTGGTGCTGGGCCTGGGGCTCTGCCTGTACACGACCATAATGTGGCTAACCCGTCTGGATACGCGGTATTTGGCCGCCGGGCAGTATCTGGATATGGCGGTGGTGGTGCTGCCCGTGGGGGTGCTGGCCGCCGCGATGAACCGGCAGCGGCAACGGGCCTACCTGCCAGGGTGGCAGCGCGTAGGCCTGGCTATTGGTATGGGAGTCGTGGCGGAGCTGCTTTACCGGCCCTACCTGGCGCTCTACCACCACTACCTGAACCCGGAATGGTTTTCCTGGGTGCTGGCCCTGAAGCGGACGGAATTGCTGGCCGCCGGGCACGGCGCCGCCACTGTTGCCGCTGAGCTGGCCCAACTCCAGGCAGCCCACGCCCGGCAGACGGGCGTGTTTTCAAGCTTCTGGGTTTCGGCGCTGGTGCTGCCTGCCCTCGTGGCTCTTCTGACTTGGCCTTTTCTGCGAAACCGACCGGGAGCAAGTGTTGAAGGCTAAACCCGCCATCAGATTTACGGTCCCGTAGGTCTTCACCCGCTAGTCTTAGCAAAAAAGTGGGTGTTGGGAACTAACTGGCTGCGAGTCTTCAGGGTGGGCTGGGCGCTAACAGGCGGGCCACGCCTCGCACCCGCCCTCCAACTCCTGCACCGAATATCCCGGCAGCGCCCGTAGCAGAGCCGCGGCGGTCGCGCTACGACCCCCGCGCTGGCAATAGAGGACGATTTCGCGCTCTGCCGGCAGCTCGGCGGCACGGGCGGCTAGCTGGCTCAGCGGCAGCAGCACGGCGCCGGGCAGGTGACCGGCGGCGTACTCTGTGGGCTCCCGCACGTCAACCAGCAGGGGCGGAATCGGGCCGTCCAGCCGGGCCGCGAGTTCGGCGGCGCTGAGTTTTGGCGGCGCGGCGGCGCTGTGGCACAGCTCGCCGTAATCGGCCGGGTCGGCAGAGTCCAGGTTGAGGAGCGCCCGTTCGGGGTGGCGCGAAAATTTCAGCGTCCGCGTCTCGAAGCTCAAGGCGTCGAACACCCAGAGCCGGCCGCGCAGTACCTGGCCCAGGTTCAGCAGCACTTTCAGCGTTTCGGTGGCCTGGGCCAGCCCAATCAGCCCGGGCAGCACGCCCAGCACGCCGGTGGCCTCGCAGTTGGGTGCCTCCGCGGCCGAGGCCGGTGGGCGCGCAAACAGGCAGCGGTAGGAGGGACCCTGCTGGTAGTTGAATACCGACACCTGCCCCTCGAACTTGTAGATGGCGCCCGACACCAGCGGCCGGCCCAGGCTCACGCAGGCATCATTGAGCAGGTAGCGAGTAGCGAAGTTATCGGAGCCGTCCACCACCAGCTCGTAGGCGCCGACCAGCGCCCGCACGTTGGCCAGGGTCAGGCGCGCGGCGTGGACTTCGCAGCGCACCTCGGGGTTCTGGCGCTGCAGGGCGCGGGCGGCGGCCTCAGCCTTGAGTTGCCCCACATCGGCGTCGCCGAAGAGAATCTGCCGCTGCAGGTTGCTCAGCTCCACCCGGTCGGAGTCGACGATGCCCAGCGTGCCTACACCGGCGGCGGCCAGATACTGCAGCACCGGGCAGCCCAGGCCCCCGGCGCCCACCAC
The DNA here is from genome assembly GCA_964249885.1 of uncultured Hymenobacter sp. Classification (GTDB taxonomy): domain Bacteria; phylum Bacteroidota; class Bacteroidia; order Cytophagales; family Hymenobacteraceae; genus Hymenobacter. Next base: position 6,361 of record CAXUEM010000161.1, read on the forward strand.
CAGCACCCGCGCCGCCAAGAGCCGCGTCTGCCCGGCCGCCCCGATTTCGGGCAGCTGCAGGTGGCGGTGGTAGCGGTGCTGTTGCGTGGGCGTAAGCATTAGGTAGACAAGTTATGACCTCGGCGCCGGGCAGGGCCGGCCTGAGAACAAACTCACGGGCGCTTGTTCCCGAAAATCAAAAAGCCCCAACGCGCAGGCGTTGAGGCTTTGATTAGGCTAGTTAAGGCTAAGGCCTACTTGGCCAGTGATTTGTGCTGGGTAACCCAGTTCTTGGCATTCAGGATTTCGCCGTGCTGGCGCTGAATCACCGATTTGGCTTCGGCGGGCAGGGCGGCGTTGGCCAGGGCGGCTTCGTAGGCGTTGAGGGCCGTCGAGTCGCCGCGCTCGCACTCGTCGAGGATGGCGGCGTCGCTCTGGCCGGTGATGGCCGACTTCAGGTTCAGCCAGCCGCGGTGCACGGCCGCTACGGCTTCCGTTACAGCACCTTCGATGGTAGTATCATTGGCGGCGGCGCCGCTGATGCGCTGCAGCTCCGAGGCAAACTGGGCGCGCTGCTGCGAAAACTTGCTCAGCTCCGACTTCAGCTCCGGGCTCTGCACGCCTTCGGCGGCTTCTTCGTAGCCCTTGATGGAAGTGTGGTTGATGGCAACTAAATCGGTGATGGCGCGCGACGAGCTGATGTTGGTATCCATGAGAAAGAAAGTATTAAGTGAGCAAGGAGTAAGAGTTCCTTGGGGCATTATACTAGCAATGGCAGCGGCGGGTTGCGCGGCCCCGCGCCCGGGCCGGCCCCCGGGCCGGGGTTAATATAGCGGGGGGGGGGCCCAAAATTTAAACCCGCCCCCCCCGCCCCG
>CAXUEM010000162.1:0-6667 GCA_964249885.1 uncultured Hymenobacter sp.
AACTTGTAGCTCACGCACAGCCCCAGCGCCAGCCAGCCAGCCGCCGCCCGCAGGGCCGCCCCCGCACCCCCTGCTGGCCCGCGCAACCGCGCGGCGTAGGCGCGCAGCAGGCCTACGCTGGCCAGCAGGCTGAGCGAGCCGCCGGTGAAGTCGCGCCCTGAAAAGCTCAGCAGCAGCCCGGTGCCTGCCAGCAGAGCCAGCAGGGCCACCTCCCAGGCCGGCCAGGGCACGGCCGCAGCCCCAAGCTTTAAGTCGGTTTGGCGGGCCACCCAGGCGCTGAACCAGCCCACCGCCGCCACGCCAACAGAGGCATTGAGGGCTTGATAGACCCAAAAATCAGCCTGCAGCCAGGCCAGCGGCACGTACAAAAGCCGGAAGCCCGGGCTGCCGTTGATGAACAGGTTCTGAAAGTCGCCCGCGGCCAGCTCCCGCACCAGCAGCCAGTTGTGCACCGAGTCGTAGTCGGGGGCGCCGGCGGCGGGCAGCCGCCACAGCCGCAACGCCAGCAGCGCGGCCAGGGCCAGCAGCAGGGCCAGGGTTTGGTGGCGTAGCAGGGGAGGAGCGGGCGGCACCATGAGCGGAGAAAGCCCGTAAAGTTGCCGGATTCTGCCCCAACTTCGCCCCGGCCCCGGCCAATTCAAAATTTAGGATTCGTATTTAATAATCAGGTATGCGGCTTGTCATTCAGCGGGTGCAGTCGGCTTCGGTGGTAGTGGGCGGGCAGGTGACGGGCCAGATTGGGCCGGGCCTGCTGGTGCTGGCCGGCTTCGCGCCCACCGACGCGCCCGCCGCCCTGACCTGGATGGCGCGCAAGCTGGTGCAGCTGCGCATCTTCTCGGATGAAAACGGCCAGATGAACCGCAGCGTGCTCGATACCGGCGGCCAGGTGTTGATTGTCAGTCAGTTTACCCTGCTGGCCGACGCCCGCAAGGGCAACCGCCCCAGCTACGCCGCCGCCGCGCCGCCCGCCGTGGCCGAGCCGCTGTACCGGCAGTTTGTGGCCTTGGTGGGCGAACAGCTGGGCCAGCCCGTGCCGACGGGTGTTTTCGGCGCCGACATGCAGGTGAGTTTGGTCAATGACGGTCCGGTTACCATTGTGCTGGATTCGCCGGCCGGCACGGCGTAAGTTGCAGCTCCTCCTGACTTTCCGCCCATGACCATCGCCGAAGCCCAGCAAACCGTAGACAAGTGGATAACCACCACCGGCGTGCGCTACTTCAACGAGCTGACCAACATGGCCATGCTCACCGAGGAAGTCGGCGAGGTGGCCCGCATCATTGCCCGGCAGTACGGCGAGCAGTCGTTCAAGGAGTCGGACCGGGACAAGGTGCTGGCCGACGAGCTGGCCGATGTGCTGTTCGTCGTCATCTGCCTGGCCAACCAGACCGGCGTCGACCTTACCGAGGCCCTGCAGCGCAACCTGGATAAGAAAACCCAGCGCGACGGCCAGCGCCACCAAAACAACGAGAAGCTAAAGTAGTAGCCGGTCCTGCTGCCAGCGAGGCAGCACGCGGGCGTAGTGGTCTACCCGCATGCAAAACTCGAAATCCTGGCTGGCTTCGAGCGAGTTAAGCCGGCGCACGTGGGCCGACTGCAGCAGATACGCCGGCAAATCGGCCCGCGCCTGCTGCCACAGGTGGCGCGCCGCCAGCGTGGCGTCCGAATCCTGCACGTCGAAGTCGGCCGCCAGCCGCTCGGCCAGCGCCCCGCCGAATACCGTGTCTTCGAGGCAGAAACGGCCTTTCCAGCCGGCGCACACCACCAGCGCGTCGACCCCCTGCTGGCGCACAAAATCGGCCACCGCGCTCAGATTCAGAAAGGTGCCAATGACGACCTGCCGCGCCGCCAGCGAGGCCTGCAGCACCCGGGTGCCGTTGGTGGTGCTCAGGGCCAGGGCCCGGCCTGCCACCGGCCGGGCCGGGTCGAGGTACTCGAACGGCGAGTTGCCCAAGTCGAAGCCCGGCGCCGGCCGGCCGTCGCGCTCGGCGGCCGTGAGGCAGTTCGTGCTCCGGCCCAGCGCGGCGCACTCGTCCAGCGAGGCCACCGGAAACACGTGCGTGACGCCCGCCGCCAGCGCCGTCACGATGGTCGAGCTGGCCCGCAGCACATCCACAATCACCACCGTCTGGCCTGTCAGGTCATAGAGCGGCAGCAGCTCCGGCGAAAAGCAAAGGTCGAATTTCAATTGATAATGAGCAATGAGCAATGAGCAATTATCAGAACTGCACTGATAGCCAGTTCATTAATAATTGCTCATTGTCAATTATTAATTGATTTACTCCGTGCCTTTTACTAGCGGCAGCTTGGTCACGGTGGCGGGCAGGTTTTTGCCCCGTACTTGAACAAAAATCGGCGAGCCGGGCGTGGCCAGCGCGGTTTCGACGTAGCCCAGACCGATGCCCTTGCCCAGGCTCGGCGACTGCGTGCCGCTGGTTACTTCACCGATAGAGCGGCCCTCGGCATCCACCAGCGGGTAGTGGCCGCGCGGAATGCCGGGGCCGTCCATCACGAAGCCGACCAGCTTTTTGCTGACGCCGGCTTCCTTCTGCGCCTTGAGGCTTTCGCTGTTGGTGAACGGCTTAGTGAACTTTGTAATCCAGCCCAGACCGGCTTCCAGGGGCGAGGTCGAGTCGTTGATGTCGTTGCCGTAGAGGCAGTAGCCCATTTCCAGGCGCAGCGTGTCGCGGGCGCCCAGGCCAATGGGCTTGATGCCGTGAGGCTGCCCGGCGGCCATCACCCGCTCCCAGACCTGCGCGGCGTGCTCGTTGGGCACGTACAGCTCGAAGCCGCCCGCGCCGGTGTAGCCGGTAGCCGAGATGATGACCTCTGGCGCGCCGGCCAGCTCGCCCTGCACGAACGAGTAGTACGGAATGCTGCTCAAATCAACCTCAGTCAGGGTTTGCAGCGCCGCGGCGGCCTTGGGGCCCTGCACCGCAAACAGGCTGGTCTGGTCCGAAACGTCTTCCAGCTCGGCGCCCGCAGTGTTGTGCTGCTGCAGCCAGTTCCAGTCTTTCTCAATGTTCGAGGCATTCACCACCAGCAGGTAGTCCTCGTCGGCTAGCTTATAAACCAGCAAATCATCCACGATGCCGCCCTGCTCGTTCGGCAAACACGAGTACTGGGCCTTGCCGTCGCTGAGCTTGCTGGCGTCGTTGCTCGTCACGCGCTGAATCAAATCCAGGGCCTGCGGGCCGCGCACCCGAAACTCGCCCATGTGCGAGACATCAAAAATGCCCACCGCCCGGCGCACCGTGTGGTGCTCGTCGAGGTCGGAAGAGTAGCGCACGGGCATGTTGTAACCGGCAAAGGGCACCATTTTGGCGCCCAGCTGCTGGTGGGTGTCGTTGAGGGCAACGGTTTTAAGCGAAACGGTCATGGCAGCAGGGAAGTAGGAAGAAGAGGTGGGACGTGGCCGCAAAGAACGGCATGCCGTTCTTTGTAATCACTGAACCCCGGCCATGACCTCCGAAGACATCAAACAGGACTTCGAGAGCGCGCTCATCAAGCATCTGCTCTTTAAGTCCAAGCTGCGCTCGTTTCTCTACAGCGGCGGCCAGAGCGAAGGGCCCGTGCGCGACCCCGACCAGTGCGGGCTGGGCGTCTGGATTCGGGAGCGGCGCGCCGGGGCCTACGCCCATTTGAAGGCGGAAATGACCCTGCTCGACCGTCTGCACCGCCAGCTGCACGCCGAGGCCAACCAGCTCATGGACCGCCACCGGCCCGAGGCACCCGACGCGGGCCAAGCCGCCCTGGCCAGCCTGCAGCCCCTGGCCGACCAAATTACCGCCCTGCTGACCACCCTGCAAACCCGCCTGCAGGCCACCGCCAAATAAGGCCGTTTTAACCGCTGCCCTGCCCCCTGCGTATGAAGCCGGCGTGATTGCGCGGTCGGCCTTTGGCTTTTAGCTGCCAGCGCTGTTGCGTATAACTCTGTTAGCCAGCTGCTAACAGCAAATAACTAACAGCTGACCGCCAGCCGCCCTCCGACCCCCATGAGAGTTACCCTTGCCACCAAGCTGCTTGCCGGTTTCCTGCTGCTGCTGGGCCTGTTTGCGGCCGTGGTGCTGGTAAATTACCGCCTGGCCGGGCAGGTGCTGCGCAACTCCCAGCGGGTCGAGGCCTCGCAGGCCATCTCGGCCGAGGGCAACACCCTGCTGCGCAACGTCATCGATATGGAAACCGGGTTTCGCGGCTACCTGCTCATGGGCAACGAGCAAACCCTGGACCCCTACTACGAGGGCGAGCGGGAGCTGATAAACCGCTTTCAGCGCCTGCGCAATGCCCTGCTGGCCGGCGGCGCGGCCCCGTCCCAGCTCAGCCAGCTCGACGAAACCCAGCGCCTGTACCGGCAGTGGGCCGGCTACACCCAACTGCTGATTTCTGAGAAGCGTGAGGCCCGGCGCCGGCCCGGCCAGCGCGGCCTCGACGGCTTGCCCCACCGCAGCCTGGCTGAGGGCCTGAGCGGCAAAATGCTGGTCGACGGCATCCGGCGCCGCATGATAGGGCTGGAGCGCCAGGAAGAAGCCAACCGCCAGCGCCTGCGCACCCGGCTCGCCGACAGCATCTCATTGGCGCAGTGGGTTTCGGGCAGTATGGGCGTGGCGGCCCTGCTGCTGGGTGCCCTCTGGGCGGCATACCTGGTGCGCCTGCTCGCGCGCCGCCTCGCCTCCATGATAGCCCTGGCCCGGCGCCTGGCCGGCGGCGACTACAAAACCCAGGTGGTGGACGCCGAAAACGACGAGGTCAGCGAGCTGGCCAACACCCTCAACCTGATGGCCCGCACCATCGACACCAACATCAGCCAGCTCGAGAGCCGCAACAAGGAGCTCGACCAGTTTGCCTACGTGGTGTCGCACGACCTCAAGGCGCCCCTGCGCGGCATCGAGAGCGCCTCGCGCTGGATAGAGGAAGACATGGGCCCCGACCAGCTGCCGCCCCACATCCGGGAATTTCTGCAGCTTATGCGCCAGCGGGTGCACCGCATGGAAAACCTAATTACCGGCATCCTGGACCTAGCCCGCGTGGGCCGCGGCGCCCAAACCAACGAAACGGTGTTTGCCCGCCAGCTGCTGCGGGAGGTGCTGGAAATGGTGGCCCCCCCGGCTGGCCTGCAGGTCGAGCTGCCGTTCTTCCTGCCCACGCTCGTCACCAACCGCGTGCAGTTGCAGCAGGTGTTTAGCAACCTGCTCAGCAACGCCATCAAGTACCACCACCACCCCGAAACCGGCCACATTTACATCAGCTGCGACGACGCCGGCGACTTTTACCGCTTTTCGGTGGCCGACGACGGGCCAGGCATCGCGCCCGAGTACCACGAGCGCATCTTCGTCATTTTCCAAACCCTGACCGAGCGCGACACGCTGGAAAGCACCGGCGTGGGCCTGGCCATTGTCAAGAAAATAGTCGAGCGCCAGGGCGGCACCATTCGCGTCGAGTCGGCCGAGGGCGCGGGCGCCAAGTTCATCTTCACCTGGCCCAAGCAGCCGCCCAAAGCCGCCGTTGCCGCGGCCGCCGCGGCCCCCAAAGGGCTGGCGGTGCTGCCGCCGGCCCCTGTTTCTGCGGCGGCCTGACGGCCCCGCAGCTTTTCCACTCTAGCCTCTACACCTTATGTCTTCCACCGAAAATAGTCCCAGCATCCTGCTCGTCGAGGACGACCAGATGGATGTGATGAACGTGCAGCGCGAGCTGCGCAAACAAAACATCGGCGTGCCGCTCATCCACGCCCGCAACGGCCGCGAAGCCCTGAACCTGCTGCGCGGCGAAAACGGCGAAACCAAAATCACGCCCCCCAGCGTGGTGCTGCTCGACCTCAACATGCCCCGCATGAACGGCCTGGAACTGCTCGACACGCTGCGCTCCGACCCCGAGTTCGTTGGCCTGAACGTGTTCGTGATGACCACCTCCGACCTCGACACCGACCGCCTGCGCGCCCAGCAGCTGGCCGTGAGCGGCTACATCATCAAGCCCCTGAACTTTGAGAACTTCGGCGAAGGCGGCAGCACCGTCGACGGCTTCAGCCTGTTCCTGGACCTGGTGAAAATGAAGCAGTAGCAGGGTACTAGAAAGAACGTCATGCTGAGCTTGCCCAAGCATCTCTATCGCAGCAGTAAATCCTTTCATTTGAATTACTTACGCGGTAGAGATGGTTCGGCAAGCTCAGCATGACGTTTTTTCGTCTCTGGCAGGCCTCACAGCAGCCGAAACCCGGCCCGGTGCCACTCCGTGGGGCCGTGCTGGCGGATGGCGGCGCGGTGGGCGGGCGTTGGGTAGCCGGCGTTCTGCTCCCAGCCGTAGGCCGGATACCGGGCCGCGAGCTCGCCCATGCGCTCATCCCGAAAGGTTTTGGCCAGCACCGAGGCCGCCGCAATGTTGCGGTGCAGGGCGTCGCCGCCCACCACGCAGGTGTGCGCAATGCCCGGATACGCCCGGAAGCGGTTGCCATCGACTAGCAGGTGCTCAGGCGGCACGGCCAGCGCGGCCACGGCGCGGTGCATGGCCAGGTAGCTGGCCTGCGCGATGTTAAACTGGCCGATTTCCTCGACCGTGGCCTCGCCCACGGTCCAGGCCACGGCCTCGCGCACGATGTCGTGGCGCAGCACCTCGCGCCGCCGGGCCGTCACCTGCTTCGAGTCGTTGAGAAAGGCCGGCGCGTAGTCGGGCGGCAGCA
>CAXUEM010000162.1:6677-7183 GCA_964249885.1 uncultured Hymenobacter sp.
CGCGTCCGGCCTCATCGACGCCGGCCGTGCCGGCACTGTTGGAAAGCAGATTCAATGAACAGTGAGCAGTAAACAGTGAATAGTGAACGGTTGCCTGAATGGGTTACAAAACAAATGAGCAACGGCGAAACCGCCATTGCTCACTGTTCACTGTTAACTGCACACTGAGAAATTAGTGCCGGCCGGCGGTGGTGCCCGTGTCGGCGGTCGGGTCATTTTCGCCGCGGCGCTGGCCCTGGCTGTCGCGCGGGCCTTCGTCGAGTTCGGCGTCTTCGTCGGTGCTCATGTAGTCGTTGGTTTCGGGGCCGAGGCCGCCGGTTTTGGCCGCCAGGTCGGCTTCGGCCTGGGCGTGCTTGAGGTTGAAGAGCGGGTCGCCGCTTTCGTGGTCGAGGGCGTTGGTGCGGGAGTCGGGGGTTTTGTTGGCCATAATCAGGAGAGGGCGGCCCCGGAAAGTGAGCGGGGCCGGCTTGCGCTTCCTACGCGCCCGGCCGGGGCGGGGTTGGGGC
>CAXUEM010000163.1:0-7150 GCA_964249885.1 uncultured Hymenobacter sp.
CTGGTGCACGAGCCGAACTTCATTTTCAGCTTCGCCCAGCTCGCGCATCAGCAGTACCTGGTGCCGCCCGAAATCCTGGCCGCGCTCGAAAAGCTGCATTTTGAGACGTTGCGCCTGGGCGAAATCCGCAAGGATTTGCAGCAGGCCGAGCCCCTGCTGCGGCAGGCCGATTTTCTGAGCTTTGACGTGGCCGCCCTGCGCTGGCAGGACGCGCCCGGCTACCTGCCGCCCAACCCTTTTGGCCTCAGCAACGAAGACGCGGCCCAGCTCTGCTGGTACGCGGGGCACAACGCCCAGCTCAGCTCCTTCGGTCTCTACGGCTACCGCCCCGACCAGGACCCGCACGGCCTGGCCGCGGCCTCGCTGGCCACTATGCTCTGGTATTTCCTCGAGGGCTACTACCACCGCCAGCCCGAAACCGACTTTGCCTCGCGCCGCTTCGTGCGCTACGCCGTGGTGCTGCCCGGCACGCCCGCCGAGCTGGTTTTCTTTAAAAGCAAGCGCAGCGGCAAGTGGTGGCTGGAAGTGGAAAGTCTGGCCGACAGCCGCGTACGCCGCGTGGTACCCTGTACCTATCAGGACTACGTACACGCCGCCCAGGGCGACTTGCCCAACCGCTGGATTCGGCTGCAGGCCCTGCTGGGGTAGTTGAAATATTGAAAAAGAAGGTCATGCTGAACGCAGGGAAGCATCTTTACCGAAGCACTAACTCAATCATCAGAATTGCTGCGGCGGTAGAAACGCTTCCCTGCGCTCAGCATGACCTTCTATTCGAGCATGACCGACGAGCTAAAAATCTACTCCAAAGTCCAGTTAGCCCTGCGCAACGGCCAGGACCGCGACGAAATTTGGACCGCCTACCAGGGCATCATCTACGACGTAAGCCGCTCGCGGCTCTGGAAGCGCGGCAACCACTATGAGCACTGGGCCGGGCAAGACCTGACGGCCGAGCTGAACCAGGATGCCCCGCACCAGGCCGATGTGTTCGAGAAATTTCCGAAAGTAGGGCGGCTGGCTTAGCCCAGGCTCTCCACCCTGTACTGTATTATATTACCTCCCGACAAGCCAGCGCTTGTTCTACCTTATGACCACTGAAACCGCCTCCGAGTACCACGACCTCGAAACCCTGCCCACCGCCGCCCTGCTGGCCGGCATGAACCAGCTCGACCAGACCGTGCCGCTGGCCGTGCAGAAAGCCTTGCCCCAGCTCGAAAAGCTGGTCGAGGCCACCGTGGCGCGGCTGCGGGCCGGCGGGCGGCTGTTCTACATCGGGGCCGGCACCAGCGGGCGGCTGGGTGTGGTCGATGCCTCGGAGTGCCCGCCCACGTTCGGGGTGCCCGCCGAAATGGTGGTGGGCCTGATGGCCGGCGGCGACGGCGCTATTCGGGTGGCCGTGGAAGGCGCCGAAGACGACGCTGAACAAGCCTGGCTTGACCTGCAGGCCCACAATATCAGCAACAAGGATGTGCTGGTGGGCATTGCCGCCTCGGGCCGCACGCCCTACGTCATTGGCGGGCTGACGCGGGCGCGGGCCGCGGGCCTGGTCACGGGCTGCGTGGTGTGCAACGCCGGCTCGGCCGTATCCGCCGCCTGCGAGTTTCCGGTGGAAGTCGTGACCGGGCCGGAATTTCTAACCGGCAGTACCCGCCTGAAAGCGGGCACGGGCCAGAAGCTGGTGCTCAACATGCTCACCACGGCCACCTTTATTCGGCTGGGCTACGTGCGGGGCAACAAGATGGTAGACATGAAGCTCTCCAATGTGAAGCTGGTAGACCGGGGCCGGCGCATGCTGATGGACGAGCTGGGCATCGGCGAAGCCGAAGCAACAGACCTGCTGGCCCAACATGGCTCGGTGCGGGGCGCGCTCAATAGCCGGCGGTAGCACCGGCTTCGGCCTGGGCTTCACCTCGTTAGTTTTCCGGCCGAACGATTTAGGGGACGGGGCGTTTCTAGCGAGGCGCGGGCTACAGCTGGCGCTTCTTCGCCATGCACACTATCGAGCCGCATTACAATTGGATTGAGCAATATTCTGCTTCCGAAGACCCTCGCTCCCCGCTCTTCGAGGCCGAAAACAGCCTGGATTCCTACACCAATACGATTTACGGCTACTACATCCATCCGCAGTGGGACAGCCTGGGCTCCGACACGCTGTTCCTCAAAATCCTGTTCGTGGATTATGAGCTCAGCATTGCTGTGCTCGAGTTTATCGGCGAGTGGAACGACGCCATCGAGAACGACATCATGGAGCTCAAGCGCAACATCGTGGATGTGCTGGTGCACGAGGGCGTGCGCAAGTTTATTCTGGTGGGCGAAAACGTGTTCAACTTCCACGGCTCCGACGATTCATACTACGAAGAATGGTTTGAGGATGTGGAGGATGGCTGGATTGCGGGCGTCAACTTTCAGGAACACGTGCAGCGCGAGATGCGCCAGTTCAACCTGGATTCCTACGTCAACTTCGGCGGCCAGCTCGACGAGCTGCCCTGGCGCACCTACGAGCCGCGCCGCCTCTTCGAGGTGGTGGATGGCCTGCTGCGCCGCCGCCTGGGCTAACCCCCTGCTGGCCAAATAAAAAGGCCCTTCCCGCAGTGGGAAGGGCCTTTTTAGTCGCTCACGCGACGCTCAAATTACTGAGGCGTCGTGGTGGTCGTGCCGGCGGCAGGAGCCGTGGTCGTGCTGCTGTTGGGGTCCATGGCGTCAGCCTTGTCGCCTACGGCTTCGCCGGCGGCGGTAGCCGAGTCGCGCATGGCGTCGGCCTTATCTTCCATAGCATCAGCCTGCTGCTCGCCGGCTTCTTTGATTTCGGTGCCTTGGGCTTCGGCTTTGTCTTCGGTCTTGCTGTCGCAGGAGGTGAAGGTAAAGGCGCCGGCGGCCAGGGCGAGGAACAATACTTTTTTCATGACGTGGGGTTGATTTGGGGTGAAAACTCGGCCTTAATGCGGAGCTTAAAAGAAGGTAACCCGGCCGAATTATTTCTTCCGGAACACGATGCCAATCGGTACGCCGGTGAAGTCGAAATGCTCGCGCATCCGGTTTTCCAGGTAGCGGGTGTAGCTCTCGGTCACGTACTGCGGCAGGTTGCAGAAGAAGGCAAACACCGGGTTGTGCGTGGGCAGCTGCGTGACGTACTTGATGCGCACGATTTTGCCCTTCACCGCCGGCGGGCCGTAGCGCTCAATCTCCTTCAGCATGGTGTCGTTGAGCTGCGAGGTCGGGATTTTCTTGCGCTTGTTGCGGTACACTTCCACGGCCGTCTCGATGGCCTTGTGCACCCGCTGCCGGTTCAGCACCGAGATGAAGATGATGGGTGGGTAGGCAATGGGCTTGATTTTTTCGAGGATTTTGGCCTCAAAGTCCCGCGCCGTGTTCGTTTCCTTGTCCTCAATCAAGTCCCACTTGTTCACCAGAATCACGATGCCCTTGCGGTTGCGGTCGGCCAGGCCGATAATGCTCACGTCCTGGGCCTCGATGCCGCGGCTGGCATCCAGCATCACAATCACCACGTCGGACGCCTCCATGGCCCGGATGGCGCGCAGGTTGGAATAGAACTCCACATCCTCGTTTACCCGCGCCTTGCGGCGCAGGCCAGCCGTATCGACCAGCATAAACTCGTTGCCGAACGCGGCGTAGCGCGACTCGATGGCGTCGCGGGTGGTGCCGGCCACGTCGGTCACGATGCTGCGCTCGGTGCCCAATAGCAGGTTCACGAAGCTGGACTTGCCCGCGTTGGGCCGGCCCACGATGGCAATTTTGGGAATACCCGAATCCGGGGATTCCTCGCCGGCTTCCTCGTAGTGCGCCACCCCCGCGTCGAGCAACTCCCCCGTACCGGCGCCGTTCTGCGAGCTAATCGGGAACACTTCTGCGTCGCCCAGGCCCAGGGCGTAGAACTCGCCGCTGGTGTGGGCGCGGGTGTGCGTGTCGGCCTTATTGGCCACGATGTACATGGGCTTGCGGCCCTGGTAGCGGCGCAGCACGGCGGCAAATTCCTCGTCCAGGCTGTGCAGGCCCGAATCGGCATCGACCATAAACAGCACCACATCGGCCTCTTCAATGGCCAGCTTGACCTGCTTGTTGATTTCGTTCTCGAAGATATCGTCCGAGTTGTGCACGTAGCCGCCGGTATCAATGACGGTAAAGTTCTTGCCAATCCAGTCGCCGTAGCCGTAGTGCCGGTCGCGGGTCACCCCCGACTGGTTGTCCATGATGGCCTGGCGCTGCCCGACCAACCGATTAAAGAGCGTGGATTTGCCCACGTTGGGCCGCCCCACGATGGCGATGGTATTACGCTTACTCATTTGTGTGTGGCCCCAGCCGCCGGCCGACCAGCTCCGGCAGTGCCCAGGGTTATGTAGTTGAAAATTGGTCGAATTAAATGTTTATCAGCATGTCATGCTGATATGCTGCTTACTGATACCCAAACCGTGCTAGCGCCTTGGGGTCGGCGCGCCAGTTCTCGTTCACTTTCACGTGAATTTCCAGGAACACCTTTTTCAGGAAAAAACGCTCCATTTCTTCCCGCGCCCAGGTGCCGACCTTCTTCAGCGCCTCGCCCCGCTGGCCGATGATGATGCCCTTCTGGGAGCTGCGCTCCACGTAGATAATGGCGCGAATGCGGATAATATCCTCGTCCTCCTTAAACTCCTCGATGCCGACTTCGCAGCTGTAGGGAATTTCCTTTTTGTAGAGCTTGAAAATCTTTTCGCGCACCATCTCGGCGGCGAAGAAGCGTTCCGGCTTGTCGGTTAGTTCATCTTTGGGGTAATACTCGGGGTGAATGGGCAAACGCTCCAGCACCAGGGCCAGCACGCCGTCAGTGCCAAAGGCATTGAGCGCCGAGATGGGCAGCACCTCGGCGGCGTTGGGCAGCTGCTCTTTCCAGTAAGCCAGCTTGGTCTCCACTTCGGCTTGGTCGGCCTGGTCTATTTTATTGACCAAGAGAATGATGGGCGTGTCCACCATCTTGCGCAGTCGCTCCACTACCGGCTCCTCGTCGTGCTTTTCGTAGATGTCCGTCACGAACAAAACCACATCGGCGTCTTCCAGCGAGGAGTACACGAAGCTCATCATAGCGTTGTGCAGCTCGTATTTGGGCTGGATAATGCCGGGCGTGTCGGAGTAAATCAGCTGAAAATCATCGCCGTTGAGAATGCCCAGGATGCGGTGGCGCGTGGTTTGGGCCTTGCTGGTCACGATGCTGAGCCGCTCGCCAACCAGCGCGTTCATGAGCGTGGACTTGCCCACGTTGGGCTTGCCGATAATGGCGACAAAGCCCGCCCGGTGCGGCTTGGGTTCGGGAGTCATAGGGCGGGGAAGCAGAGAAAGGTTTGAAAATCAGGGCCGCAAAGGTACGGGTTTTCAACCCCCTAGCCTACCCCCTGCTGGCTTAGGCGCCCAGGCCGGTGCCGGGCGGGCAAACTAAGCGCCGGGCCCGGCGGTTTGGCACAGGCCGGGCTTTTGCCCAATGCTACTGACCTTTGCCCTATGACTCCTGCTGCTTCTGCCCCTACCGCCGCCGCGGCTGCCGCCACCATCAGCCCCGCCCGCATCGGCGTGTTACTCGTCAATCTGGGTACGCCCGACTCGCCCAAGACGCCCGACGTGCGCCGCTACCTCAATGAGTTCCTGACCGACGGTCGCGTCGTGGACATGCCGGCCGCCATTCGCTACCCGCTGTTTCAGGGCTTGGTGGTGCCGCTGCGGGCGCCAAAATCGGCTAAAATCTACCAGCAGCTCTGGACCGAGCGCGGCTCTCCCCTGCTGTTTCACGGCCTGGACCTGACCGAGAAAGTGCGCACGGCGCTGGGGCCGGAGTACGTGGTGGCCTTCGGTATGCGCTACCAGAGCCCGAGCATAGCGAAGGCGCTGGAGGAATTGCGCGTAGCGGGCGTGGAGCGCATCATCGTGTTGCCGCTGTTTCCGCAGTATGCCTCGGCCAGCACGGGCTCGGTGCAGGAAAAGGTGATGGACATTGTGAAGGACTGGTGGATAGTGCCCAGCATCAACTTCATCAGTCAGTTTGCCACCGAGCCGGGCTTCATTGCCACCATCGCCGCGCGGGGCCGCGCCGAAATGGCCCGGCACGACTACGACCACGTCGTGTTCAGCTACCACGGTATCCCGGAGCGCCACGTCAAGAAGGGCGACCCGACGAACTACTGCCGCTTCGGCAGCTGCTGCGACACGCTCACCGACGCCAACCGCTACTGCTACCGCGCCCAGTGCTTCGCCACCTCGCGCCTGGTAGCCGCTGAGTTGGGCCTGGCGCCCGACGGCTACACCGTGGCGTTCCAGAGCCGCCTGCAAAGCCGCCTGCGCGACCCCTGGCTGCAGCCCTACACTGACGAGGCCCTGAAGGAGATGCCGGCCAAAGGCATCAAAAACGTGCTGGCCTTCAGCCCCGCTTTTGTGGCCGACTGCCTGGAAACGACCATCGAGGTGGGCGAGGAGTTCAAGGAGCTGTTCGAGGAAGCCGGCGGCGGACACTGGCAGCTGGTACCCTCACTGAACTCGGAGCCGCAGTGGGTGGATACCGTAGTGGAGATGGTTCGGCGCAATTAGCGCAGTCGATTTGGAGCAGATTCCGCTGCTACCTAGTAAAAAGGCGGTGGGGGTGGGGGATTTAAAATACCCCCCCCCCCCCCCCCGCCTTTCTGTTAGGCACTTGTAGGTAATTGCCAAGTTATTGATGCTACCGCCGGTTGCGGTAAAACGCCGCCGCATCGTGGGCCGGCTGGCCGTAAAAATCATCGTCACCCCCTGCTGGCAACTGCAGGGCGCGCAGCATGGCCTGCTCATAGTCGCGCGTGATTTGCAGCTCCACGTAGGGCGGGTAGTGCAGCACGGTTTCGTGGTTGAGGGCGGGCACGAACACGTTGTCGGCCTCAGCATCCAGCGCGGCCACCCCGATGGGCAGCAGAATGTGGCGCTCGTGCTCATTTATCTGGAAGCCGGCGTCCAACTCCACGTCGAGGTAGCGCACCTGCCGGGCTTCGGGCTCCACTATCAGCTCGTGCACGGTGCCGAACTGCCGGCCGTCGCCGCCGCGCACGGGCCAGCCGCGCGGGTCCGGGTCGCGGTCAGCTACTTCAAAGTCGGGCAGGTCGCGCAAACGGCGCAGAATAGTCGTATTCATCGGGATGTAACGCAG
>CAXUEM010000164.1:0-4769 GCA_964249885.1 uncultured Hymenobacter sp.
GCCGGGCGGTCCGCCCGGCGGCGCGGCTACCACTTGCGAAAAATAACGTACACGGCCGCCACCAGCAGGGCAAAGCCCAGCAGGTGGTTCCAGGCCAGCTTGTCGGTTTTGAAGACGAACACCGCGCAGAGCGTGAACACGACCAGCGTAATAACTTCCTGCATCACCTTGAGCTGGAACAGGCTGAACGGCCCGCCGTTCTCCTCAAAGCCCAGCCGGTTGGCCGGCACCTGAAACACATACTCGAAAAACGCCAGTCCCCAGCTCACCAAAATCACGCCCAGCAGCCCCAGCTTACTGAACCAGGGCAGCTTCTTGAACTGCAGGTGTCCGTACCAGGCGAAGGTCATGAACAGGTTGGAGACGGTGAGCAGCAGCAGCGTGATAATGGCTTTCATCGGGAGAAGGTTGGTCGAGGTAGCTTCTGCGCTCCTATTCCTCGTGGCCCGGGACGGCGGTGCCAGCAGGGGGGACGGCCGCCGCCCGCTCGGCCTGCTCGGTGGCGCGCCGTGACGCTGCCGCGCTGCTCGTAGCCGAATTTACGGTCGTCGGCGAAGCGCGCGCTCAGCTCTTTCTCAAAGCGCAAAACTGAATCGACGGCCGCGTGCGAGCGGGCCACCGTGGCCCAAATGGTTTCGCTGGGCCGCTCCAGGTAGGGCGCCGGTCCGGTGAAAAAGTCGTAGTCGGCGCTGAGCAGCTCCGGCAGCCGCGACTCCCAGAGGCCGTGAATGCCGCGCTGCCCGCTCAGTTGCCCGTTGTAGTTGCGGGTGGTGTGCAGCGGCACGCAGGCATCGGCAATGTAGTGGCCCAAATCAGCCGAAATGCGCAGGATTTTGTCGGCATCCTTTTCCCGAAACGCGGCCGTGAGCTGGCTTTGCATCAGGCTCACGTGGTAGGGAACAATGCCGTGGCGCAGCAAAGAGTCTTCGCCGTAGCGGGCCACGGCGTCGGCGTAGCGGCGGGGCAGGCCGCGGCCGTGCGTGGTCAGAGCCGAGTCGCCGTAGGCATCCACATCCAGAAAGTGGCGCGGCGCCTCGCCGGGCACCACCGTGCGCCGCGAGTCGGGCCGGGTGGCATTCACGGTCAGGTAATCGAGGTGGGCCTTGTAGAAACCCAGCATCTCGGGCGGCAAGGTGAACACGGCCAGCCGGTGCAGCAGCCGGTGCCCGAAAAAGCCCCAGGCCCGGGCCGGCATGGGCGGGCCGGCCAGCAGGGAGAGCAGCAGCAGCATGGCCAGCCGGGCAGGTTTCATATGGACAATATTTACAAGCCAAAATACACCGCGGCAACTGCCGGTCCGGCCAGGCCGACGCCCCATTTCTGAGCCCTACCGCCGCCGGCCCGGCCCGTCGCCGGCGAATTTCATCCGGTACTCGTGGCGCACATCGCCGCGGCTGATGCGGGCTAGCTTGCCTCTGAGCAGCTGCTTCTTGAAGGCCGAGAGCTTGTCGGTGAACAGCACACCCTCCAGGTGGTCGTACTCGTGCTGAATGATGCGGGCGGCCATGCCCGAAAACGCCTCCTCGTGCACCTGCCGCGCCTCGTCTTCGTAGCGCAGCACGATGTTGGCCGGGCGCATCACCTTCTCGCGCACGCCGGGAATGCTCAGGCAGCCTTCCTCAAAGCCCCACTCCTCGCCGGTTTCGCTTATCATCTTCGGGTTGATAAAGGCGCGCTTGATGGGCGTTTCGGTGGCCGCCGGAGCGGCGGCCGAGCCAGCAGGGGGGGCAGCGGCTTCGTTCTCGTCGTCCTGCGCCACCAGGCGCACGCCGCGGCCCACCTGCGGGGCGGCCAGGCCCACGCCGTGCGCCGAGTACATGGTTTCAAACATATTCTGCACCAGCTCTTGCAGCTCAGCGGCGGGCAGGTCGGCGGGCAGGTCTTTGGCGCGGGTTTTCAGCACCGGGTCGCCGATGGCAACGATAGGGTAAATCATGGGATGAGTTAAGAGTTAAAAGTTGAGAGTTAAAAGCTAAAGGATTGTCGTTAAGAGTAAGAGCGGAAGGCCGGTAAGCGCGAGACAGCCGGTTGCTTTTAACCCTTAACCTGTACCTTTTAACTCCTTCCCGCCGGCGACTCCAGAAACGACTGCAAAATGAGCGCGGCGCTGACGCGGTCCACGGTGGCTTTGTCGCGGCGGGCTTTCTGGCCCAGGCCACCGGCCAGCATGGCCGCGTGCGCCATGCGCGAGGTGAACCGCTCGTCGATTTCGTGAATGGGCACGTCGGGCAGTTCGCGGCGCAGGCGGCGCAGCAGTCCTACCACGGCACTGGTGCTGTCGGTGGCCTCGTTGAGCAGGGTGCGGGGCATGCCCACCACAATGGCGGCCAAGGCTTCGCGCTGCTGATAAGCCAGCACGTAGGCCACCACGTCCTTGGCATGAATGGTTTCCAGGGGCGAGGCGATGAGCTGCAGCGGGTCGGTGATGGCCAGGCCCACGCGCTTGTGGCCGTAGTCGATGGCAAGGATGCGGCCGGGAAGCGCCATGAAGCAGAAAGGTTGGGCCCGCCGGCAAAAGCAGGCAGCCGCAAAGATACGGCCGGGTCCGCGCTGCCAGCACACGCAGTCGGGCTGGCTGCTTTGTGATTTTTGCTAAGAATTATAAGCAAAGTGCAAGTGAAACATATCAAAGTTGGAGCTATTGACCGGATGCTCTGATAGCAGTATGGGCGTAAAATCAGCCAATTTGATGCTTTATTTTTGGATAATTTGGACTGTAACGGGAAAATAGGAGGTTGTGAATTTTAGATACTGAAACCTAAGAAAAGTTTTAATAGATTTGGTAACTACAATTCAGGAAGCTATACGCCACGATTTCTACTTTATTCCTTGCGAGCTGCTACTTCTTCCCCTAATTCGCCAGTTGGCCCGTCGGCACGGGGCGGCCGGTGGCGGCCGGCGCTGCTGCTGCTGTGTGCGCTGGGAACTGGCATTCTGATTGGCAACAACCCCTTCCGGCCCAGCAGTAACAACCCCGACGCCACGGCCCGGGGCTACCTGCGCTTCAAGGAAGTGCTCAGCTACGTGGACCGCGACTACGCCGACTCCGTGGATACCGATGGGCTGGCCGATGTAGCCGTGCAGCGCATGCTCGAAAAGCTCGACCCGCACTCGGTGTACATTCCGGCCAAGGAGCGCGACGCCACGGACGCGTTTTTGCAGAGCGACTTTGATGGTATCGGGGTAGAATTCACCTTTTTCCGCGATACGGCTACGGTGGTGGCACCGCTCAGCGGCGGCCCGGCCGAGGCCGCCGGCCTGCGCCCCGGCGACCAGATTTTGCGCGTAGGCAACGTGGCCGTGACGGGCCTGACCACGCCGCGCGTGTGCCAGTTGTTTCGGGGGCCACGCGGCAGCAGCCTCACGCTGGCTTTGCTGCGCCACCACGAGCCCCTGCAACTCCAGATTACCCGCGCCCGCATTGCCAACTCCTCGGTGGAAGTGGCTTACCTGATTGACCCGCAGACCGGCTACATCAAGGTCAACCGCTTCGCCGCCAGCACCTACGACGAGTTCAAGACGGCGCTGAACGAGCTGCGCCGGCAGGGCCTGACCCGGCTGGTGCTGGATTTGCGCGGCAACCCCGGCGGCTACCTCGACCGCGCCACGCGCCTGGCCGATGAGTTTATCGCCGGCAACCGCAAAATCGTGAGCACCGACGGCAAGGGCGAGCAGTACGACTCCCAAACCTACGCCAAGGTGCTGGGCGAGTTCGAGCAGGGCCCACTGGTGGTGCTGGTCGACGAGGGCAGCGCCTCGGCCGCCGAAGTGCTGGCCGGCGCCCTGCAGGACCACGACCGCGCCCTGCTGGTGGGCCGCCGCACCTTCGGCAAAGGCCTGGTGCAGCAGCCCATTCAGCTTTCTGATGGCGGCGAGCTGCGCCTGACCATTGCCCGCTACCACACCCCCGCCGGCCGCTCCATCCAAAAGCCCTACAGCGCTGATAAGGCCGCCTACACCCAGGATTTGGCCGAGCGGCAGCAGCGCGGCGAGTTTGAGATGCCCGATACAGCGAGCTTCGCCAAGGGCCTGCGCTTCCGCACCGACCACGGCCGCGCCGTGTACGGCGGCGGCGGCATCATGCCCGATTTGTTCGTGGCCCGCGACTCGCTTTTGCACTCCGCTTATTTCGGGCAGCTGCAGGGGCGGGGCGTTATCCGCGCCTTCGCCCTGCATTATTTCGAGTTGCACAAGGCCGAGCTGCAAGCCCTGCGCTTCGAGCAGTTTCAGGCCACGTTCCGCATTTCGGACGCCGACCTGATTGCCCTGCACGCCAAAGCCGTGAGCGCCGGCCTGGCGCCCAACCCGCCCGCGCTGCGCCGCTGCGCCGGCCTGCTGCGCAACCAACTCAAAGCCTGCATCGCCCGCAGCGTGTACGGCCCGGTGGCCTACCACACCGTGCTCGGCACCCGCGACGCCGACCTGCAGCGCGCTCTGCAGGCCGTGAACGACAGCACCGAGCAGCTGGCGCTGGTGGGGAAATAGTATTTGAATTAAAAATGAAGAATTAAAAATTATAAATGACCGCCCAGCACAGTAAGGCGGTCATTTATAATTTTTAATTCTTCATTTTTAATTAATGCCTAGCCCAGCAGATCGGTGCTGCGCTTCACGAACTGCGTGAGCGCCTCGCCCTTGAGCATGCCCTGGGCCAGCAGGGCCAAATCGAACGCCTGCTTGGCCAGCTTGGGGCCGTTGTCGCCGTCGGCCAGCACCTTCTGGGTCAGCGGGTGGTTGGCGTTGACGCTCACCGTGAACGAGTCGGGCAG
>CAXUEM010000164.1:4779-7032 GCA_964249885.1 uncultured Hymenobacter sp.
GATGACGACCGGCGCATCCTGCGGCGAGAGGGCCTCGACCTGCACGTGCATGGTGGGGTTGCTGATGGCCGTGCTGTAGAGCTCCTGCAGCTTCGTCTTTTCGTCGTCGCTGAGCACGCTTTCGGTGGCTTCTTCCTTCTCAATCAGCTTACCAGTGGCATCGGCGTCCACGCGCTTGAAAGAGGTTTTTTCCAGCTTCTGCTCCAGCTGCCCGATGAAGTGCGGGTCGAGCACGGTTTCCATCTTCAGCACGTCGTAGCCGCGCTCCTGCGCCGACGCTACGTAGCTGTGCTGAGCTTCGGGGTCGGTGGTGTAAAGCACCACGGTGTTGCCGTTTTTGTCCTGCTGATTGGCCTGAATGCTTTCCGTATACTCATTCAGCGTGAAGTACTTGTCGGCGGTGTTGCGCACCAGCACGAAGTCCTTGGCTTTCTCGTAGAACTTTTCGTCCGAAAGCATGCCGTACTTGACGAACATGCCGATGTCGCCGAATTTCTGCTCGTAGCCTTCCCGGTCTTTGCGAAACAGCTCGCCCAGCTTGTCGGCCACCTTGCGCGTGACGTACTGGTTGATTTTCTTCACGTTGGCGTCGGCCTGCAGGAAGCTGCGCGACACGTTGAGCGGGATATCGGGAGAGTCGAGCACGCCGTGCAGCAGCATCAGAAACTCGGGCACCACATCCTTCACCTCATCCGTGATGAAGACCTGACGCGAGTAGAGCTGAATCTTGTTGCGCTGAAACTGCAGCTCGTCCTTCACCTTCGGGAAGTACAGAATGCCGGTCAGATTGAACGGGTAGTCCACGTTCAGGTGAATCCAGAACAGCGGCGGCTCGGAGTAGGGGTAGAGCTCCTGGTAGAACTTGGTGTAGTCCTCGTCGGTGAGGTCAGCGGGCTGCTTGGTCCAGATGGGCGCGGTGTTGTTCACCAGCTCGCCCTCAAACTCAATCGGCACCGGCAGAAACTTGCAGTATTTCTCCAGAATGCCGCGCAGCCGGGCCTCTTCCAGAAACTCATCCGAGTCGGCCGCCACGTGCAAGACCACGTCGGTGCCGCGCTCGGCTTTCTCGTGCTCGCCGGTGGGCTCTTCCAGCGTGAACTCCGTGCTGCCGTCGCAGGTCCAGTGGGCGGTCAGGGCGCCTTCTTTGTAGGATTTCGACCAGATTTCCACGTTCTCAGCCACCATGAAGGCCGAGTAGAAGCCCAGGCCAAACTGACCGATAATCTGGTCTTTGGTCGTGGCGTCCTTCTCCTTGAACTGCTCCACGAACTCGGTGGCACCGCTGAAGGCAATCTGGTTGATGTACTTCTTGATTTCCTCGGCCGTCATGCCCAGGCCGCGGTCCGAGATGGTGATTTTGCGCGCCTCCTTGTCCACGGTCACGCGCACCTTCAGCTCG
Organism: uncultured Hymenobacter sp.; assembly: GCA_964249885.1. GTDB lineage: Bacteria > Bacteroidota > Bacteroidia > Cytophagales > Hymenobacteraceae > Hymenobacter. The sequence continues at coordinate 6,179 of CAXUEM010000164.1, forward strand.
CCCAGCTCGCCCTGGAACTCGCCCGTGCGGGCCAGGGAGCTGAGCTTCTGGGTCGCGTCCACGGCATTGCTGACCAGCTCGCGCAAAAAGATTTCGTGGTCCGAGTACAAGAACTTCTTGATAATCGGGAAGATGTTCTCGGTGTGAATGGAGATAGAGCCGGTTTCCATAGGAAAGGAAAAAGCACAAGCCTGCGCCTGCGAATAAGGTGAATAGTTAAACCGAAAGCGGGCAGCAAAGAAGCAAGCTGCCCTGCGCGCCGGCCCACCAAAAGCTGCGCCATGCCGGCGGGCGCTGTCAAGTTGGCAGCCGCCTACCCCTTACTAGCGTCGCGTCTGGCTGCGCCAGCCGGGGGTAGGCGGCTGCCAGACCGGAGTTACATTCATAATTTCCGTTCATCTTTGCAGTTGTGCGCGCCCTTCGCTCCCATATTGCCCTGCTGCTGCTCGTCTGCCTGACGCGGACGCTGCTGCCCGAGGCGTGGATACTGGCCCTGCACGCGCACCAGCACACCCCCGCGGAGCCCGCCCTGCCGGCGGCCGCCCCCGGCAGCCGGCCGGCTGCCAACCCGGCCAAAAACAAGACCCTGCTCAGCGTCAAGCACCAGCACTGCCAGGTCGAGCATTTCTACGATGCGCCCCTGCTGCTGGCCGCGCCGGTAGTCGTGCCGCTGCCGCGGGAGCGCGCCTGCTTTGCCCTGGCACCGGTGCCCACCGTGGCCTCGGCGCCCTGGATTGCGCGCGAGCCGGCCCAGCCGCGCGGGCCGCCCGCCGCCCAGCGGCGCCCGGCGCTTTCCTGCGTGCCGCTATGCCCCGCCCCGCCGCGCCGCCGGCCGGGGGCGGGCCCGCGCGTAC
>CAXUEM010000165.1:0-4152 GCA_964249885.1 uncultured Hymenobacter sp.
ACATGGTGGCCACGGCCCGGCCCCGGTGCTCGGGGTGGCTCAGGTCCAGGGTCCAGGCGTAGAGGGCCGGCGAGTTCAGGCCCGTGGCGATGCCGAAGACTACGGCCGCCAGCAAAAAGCCCGTGGCCGACTGCCAGAACGTGAGCAGAGCCAGCGACGAGGCCAGCAGGGCCGCCGACCAGCGCAGCACCGGCACCCGGCCGTAAGTGTCGGAGGCGCGCCCGCCCAGCAGGCGCACCAGCAGGCTGGATACGGTGTAAGCAATGTAAAACAGGCCCCGGTTGCTCAGGCCCAGAAACCGGCTCTGGTCGGGCACCACCGTGAGCACCGCCCCGAACGGAAACAAGCACAAGAGCGTGACCAGGGCCGGGCGCAGCACCCGCGGCTCAATGACTTCCTCGCGCAGCTTCAGGCGCAGCAGCCCCCAGCGAAACCGCTGCCGCTGGGCCGGGGCCAGCGTCTCGCGCAGGGTGCCCTGCACCAGCACCGACAGCAGCGCCACGCCCGAGGAGATGTAAAACAGCGTATTGAGCGAGAAGCGCCCGGCCAGCCAATCGCCCAGCGCCGGGCCGGCCGCCATGCCCAGGCTGCCCATGATACCCAGCAGGCCCATGGCCTCACCGCGGCGCTCCACGGGCACAATGTCGGCCATGAAGGCGGCCGTGGCCGTGGGCTTAAAGCCGGTGCTGAAGCCGTGCAAAAGCCGCAGCCCCAGAAACCCGGTCACGGTCAGGGCCCAGGGGTAAATCAGCCCGCATACCACGCAAACCAGCGAGCCGAACACCATGACCGGAATGCGCCCCACGGTATCGGAGAGCTTGCCCGAAAACGGCCGCGAAATGGCCGCCGTGAGCGTAAAGAGTGCGATGATAAAGCCCTTGTAGTCGGCGCCGCCGAGCTCAGTGAGGTGGTCGGGCAGGGCCGGCAGCAGCAGGTTGAAGCTCAGAAAAAACAGCAGCGACGACAAACACATCAGCCAGAAGCCGATGGAGTAAGAGCGGAAGGGCATGGGGCAAAGGTCGGGCCCGGCGGGCGGACCGGGCGGGTTTGCCAGCTTCTTGCTACCGGCGTTTTGAGTTAGCCACCGAGTTTACTAAACTCATCTTCATTTTGAGTTTCCTGAACTCTGAATGGTATACCAGTTTCTTCGCCTCTATGCGGCCCGCAAAGCGCGTGTAGTCAGGTGCACAAGCATCAAGCGGCAGCATTTCACATAACAGAGCGTTATTTTACCGCCTTATGCGAACGGCGCGGCTGCCGTTGTTGGAAGTGCGGGGGACGGGAAGTGCCCGGCGCAGCCTAGAGGGCGGGGTGGCCAAAGTGCTCTTGGAGCAGCGCGTGGACTTTCTCTTGGGTCAGCGGTTTGGTGAGAAAGCCGGCAATCGGCAACTCCCGGGCGCGGGCCAGGTCCCGCTCGTGCAAAGAGGTGGTGAGCATGACTACGATGATGGCCTGTTGGGGGGGCCAGGGCAGCTGTCGGTAGGCTTCTAGACACGCCAGCCCGTGGCGCACGGGCATGGTCATGGCGAGCACGATGCGTTGGGGGCACAGGGCGCTTTCTGGCCCGCAGCAGCTGTGGGTGAGTGTGTGCAGGGCCTGCTCGCCGTTTTCGGCCACTAGAATTCGTTCGGCGACGCCCAAGCGCGTGAGCAAGAGTTGGTTAAGGTAGTTGGTCGTGCTGTCGTCATCGACCAGGAGCACGCTGTGTAAAATTGGCATGGAAAAAGCCGCGTGGAGGTGGTTCAATTAAGCAGAAAACGTTACGGTGAAGGTGGTTCCAACCTCGGGTTGGCTCTGCACGGCGATGCTGCCGCCGGCGTTCTCCACCAAGCGCTTGGTGATGTAGAGGCCCACGCCCGTGCCCTCGACGTGGGTGTGCAGGCGTTGGAACAGGCCAAAGAGCTGGCGCTGCTGCGCCGCGCTCATCCCCAGGCCGTTGTCTTGTACTTCCAGCACCACGCCCTGCGCCGTCACCGCGGCGCGGACCTGCACCCGGCAGGCCCGGTCAGGGTGGCGGTACTTGACGGCGTTGCTGAGCAGGTTATATACCACCGAGCGCAAGTTGGCCGCGGAGAAGCGCACGCGCAACGCGGGCGCCACCTCGATGGTCAGCTCCGTGTCCGCGGCCGTCAGTGCGGGGGCCAGGTCCAGGCGCACGCCTTTAATCACTGCCGCCAGGTCGACGGCCTCGGCCGGCCCGGCGTGGGCCAACTGGAGCTTGGTGAGGTCGGTGAGTTGGTCGATGGTGAAGCGGAAGCGCGTCACCGTCTGGGCGAGCAGGTCGAGCAGGTGGGCCACCACCTCGTCCTGCAGCGCGCTGGCTGGCAACTGGGCGCGCAGGGCCAGGGCGATGCTTTCGATGTTGGTAATGGGGGCTTTCAGGTCGTGCGAGGCCATGTAGACGAACGTGTCTAGGTCGGCGTTGGTGCGCGTGAGCTGCTGGTTCGCCTCGGTGAGGGCGTGCGTGCGGGCCGCCAGTTGCTGGTTGAGGTGTTCCAACTGCTGGCGGGCGCGCACCTGCTCGGTCACGTCCACGGCGATGCACATGATGTCGCTGACCCGGTCGTCGGCGTCGCGCAAGGGCGCGTAGGTGAAGCTATAATACCCCGTTTCCCCGTCGCCGTGGTGCGGCAGCTGCGCGGCCTGCTCCAGGGCCACGTGCGGCTGGCCCGTTTGGTACACGTGGTCCAGCAAGTCCCGGTAGCCTTGCGCGGCCAAGCCCGGGAGCAGGTCAAAGTACCGCCGGCCCAGCATGTAGTCGGGCGCGAAGCCAATCATTGCGCCCATGCCGGGGTTAACGATGTCGAAGACGTACTCCGGCCCGCGCACCACGAACAGGGCCACCGGAGCCTGCTCAAACACTTCTTTCAGCTGTCGTTGCTGTACGGCGTGCTGCTGCCGGGTTTGCACCTTGTCGGTCACGTCCACGATGAAGGCCAGGATGCCCTGCGTGGCGCCCTGCGCGTCGAGCAGGGGCTGGTAGATGAAATCCACGTAGCGCTGCGCCGGCCGGCCGGTTGCCGGGTCGTAAAGCTGCGCAGGCGTGTCCTGCCCCCGAAATGCGACACCCGTGGCGTACACCTGGTCGAGCAGGCCGACAAAGCCTTGCGGCACGAGTTCGGGGAGGGCCTCGGCTACCGTCAACCCCAGGCGCGCCCGCCGGCCGGCGAGCGCCTGGTAGCCTTCGTTGAAGAACGAGTAGCGGTGCTCGGGGCCGCGGAGCGTGGCAATGGCCGCCGGCACTTGCCCCAGGATTTGCCCCAGCAGGGCCTGCTGCCCGAGCAACTCGGCCCGGTGTTGTTCGGCCAGGCGCAAGGCGGCTTCCAGCGCCTGGGTGCGCTCCTGCACGCGCGCTTCCAGTGCCTCGTTGAAGCGCTGCACCTGCTGGCGGGCCCGCACCTGCGCCGTTACGTCGGTGCCCACCGAGCGAATCCCGCTTACGCGGCCGTCGGCCTGCACCTCGGGCTGAAACACAAAATTCCAGTACACCTCCTCGAGCTGCCCGTGGCGGTTAAGCAGGGTGACTTGCTCGTGCACGGTGTGGGCCTGGCCCGTGGCGTAAACCCGGTCAAAATGGGCCACGACCTCCGGAACGGCTGCTTCGGGCAGCACCTCAAACACCGGCCGGTCCAGTACTTCCGGCAGGGTGCGGCCCCAGATGGCCAGCGTGGCGGCGTTGGCCAGTTCCACCCGGTGGTCCGGCCCGCGGTAGACGGCCACCGCCACCGGGGCCTGCTCCACGAAGCTGCGCAGTTCGTTGCGTTGCCGCTCGGCCTCGTTGCGGGCTTCCCGCTCCTGGGCTTGGCTCGCGCGCAGGGCCACCTCTACTACGCTGCGGTCCTCCTGGTCAGCCGTGTCGGTGAAGCCCACCAGCAGGCCCACGCCCGAGCGGCGGGCCGCCAGGCGGTAGTAGTGGTCGTAGCCGTCAGCCGGGTAGTTGACGTCGAACTCGTGCGGCTCGCCGGTCAGGTATGCGTCGACATGAAAGGCAAACGTGCCGTGCGCCTCGCTGTGCGGCCATTGCTGCCGGTGCGTCAGCGTGGGGTGCGGCGGCAGGCGCATCATGCGCTGGGCCGCCGGGTTCAGGTGCTCGAACCGGAAATCGAGCACGGTGCCAGCCGCGTCCGTGACGGGCGTGTAGTAAATGACGCC